>NZ_WYDS01000004.1 GCF_009914765.1 Halodesulfovibrio sp. MK-HDV
TTAATACTCACAACGGGTCGCGTATTGTACCAATATCATACAGGAACTATGACTCGAAAAGCCGAAGGGCTTGCAGCAAAAGTTCCTACAGCGTATATAGAAATGAGTAGCAATGATGCTGCAAAATATGGAGTAACTGATGGGAAGTTTGTAAAAGTATCTTCCCGTCGTGGTTTCATTGAGGTGGAAGTTCAGCTTTCAGAAAAAGCCGTAGATGGAACAGTTTTTATTCCATTCCATTTTGCAGAAGCTGCTGCCAACGTGCTTACTAACAGTGCAGAGTGTCCTGAATCCGGCATCGCCGAGGTGAAGGTCTGTGCTGTAACTATCGAACCAGTCGGTGACTAGGCTCACTAAACACAACACCCGCAATATTGTGAGCCTGCTACCTTCTTATAGACACATGGTAATGTAGGTTGAGTGTCTCGGTAATCAGATAATCCTTAACGGTTGCTGGCTCACGTGAGGAAAAAAGGAGTGATCTTGCTACGAGCATGTAGGCACATAGTTGTTCAAAACATTTGTTGGTATGAAATTCTTTGATAGGTGTAATTTGGTGTAAGTTTATCAGCTAATCGTGTCGCCAAGTTGGTCTGTGGTTCTCTGGAAGCCCTTGTCTATTAAGGAATAAGCTGTCTTTAGTTGTAGTTATACCAGACTTTCACGCAGGCGACAGTGGGCAAATCCCCTTGGGGACGCCAAGTAATCTAAGCTCTTACACGAAAGTGTAAGAGCTTTTTTTGTTCAAATTTTCGAGTGAAACGTTTAAGTGGCAACATGCTGAATTTATATTTCGCTTTGTACATTCTTCTTAGTTGCAAAGACCCAGTGAGAACTAAGTGTGTAGTTACTTATCATTCCAGCCAGCACACCAAAAATTAAAGCAATATAAGGTGCGAATTGTGTTTCCGCTAACAACTCTAATGAAATTTTAAACACAAGCAGGTTAGGTAAAGCGGAAAAACAGGAAGCGACCATGAATTTTTTCCATTGTGTGAGTCGGGGCGTTCGAACCCGATGTTTAAACGTCAACACCCTATTGCCTACCCATGTCGTTGTTGCCGCACATATAAAAGCAATTATTCGAGCTTTAAGTGCTGTGATTCCCATAAGTTCAAATAGTAATGCGAATATGGTTGCGTCAACAACAAAACCCACAGAGCCTACAAAGGCAAACAAAAGTATGTGGGGAAAGGTACTTATTCGCATAAATACCTTTGGCGCTTAGGTGACTCGGCAACGATTCTGCAATCCACTTTGTTTTTCTCAAAAAATTTGTCCAGATCCTTTTTCTTTCCTAACAAATAATAGGGAGAATCAAGCTCATTTAGCTGTTCAGAGTTTTTTAAAACAATAGCCTTACCGCTACTGTAGAATTGGCCGGAGAATGGACGTTTTCGAATATAAAACGCAGGAACGGACTTATCTGCTGTTTCAAACAGAATCTTATCACTATTTGTAGTTGCAGCTGTGAACATTACAACCACAAGACCAATCAGCATTACGGCCGGCATGACTTTGCAGAAGATAACAAACCATTTTTCATCTTTCTGTGTAAGTAACCCGGCACAGATTAAACCTAGCGCAGGAAGTCCAGGCAATACATATGTAGGCAAGATGTTTCCGGCAAATGTAAAGAGAACCATCGGAGAAATTAACCAGAAGAGAAGCATGTAAGCTAACGGGGGGAGGGATATTGTTTTTTCCGTTGAGCTTTTCCATTTCTTCCATAAGAGCATTGGAAGTATCAATGACCACGGCAAAGCCGAAAACAATCCAAAGAGCCAAATCATGCCGCGCGGGCGATCATGCGCTGAGCCATACAAGTCCCCTTCCCAGCCTGGAAGAGTAAAGCGTTTCCAGTGTTCACCTATAATGAAGTAGTCAAGAAAACCCGGGGTTGCTTTCTCAGCCATGAGATACCAAGGAAGGGAGATCCCGAGCATTAAAAGCGTACCGGTGATAACAGGGAATCGCTTCCAAAATACGACAAAAGCTTTAAATGGTCCGTGTTGTACTGCAAGGAAAGGGTAAAATGCGATAGCTGCAAGTACAATGGCCACAGGCCCCTTTGCTAGCAAGCCTATCCCAAGACCAACAAAGCCGGCATAGCCCCAAGCCTTTTTCCCATTCCAGCAAAGGTAGAATGAAAGTATGGTAATCGTAATTGAAAGCGTGAGAGCCATATCAGTCATCACAGCACCGCTGGAAATAAAAAACATTCCACAGGTAGCGAGTACTATCCCAGTGAGAAGTGGGCTAATTTTATGGTAGGAAGCAAACATCATTGCCATTCCGATAGTTACAAGACCGGCTAACCAGTGTGGAAAGCGGATTGCAAACTCGGATTGTCCAAATAACTTTAGACCTAGCGCACTCATCCAAGTGAACAAAGGGGGTTTGCCCCAGAATGGAACGTTGTAATCAAACTGAGGGGTGAGCCAGTTGCCTGTTTCGACCATCAAGCGCGCCATTTCCCCATAACGTGCTTCTGTTGTGTCCATAAGTGGGTACAAGCCTAGTGAAAGAAGCCTCATCAGTAGAAAAATTGCTAAGATAGCAAGCAGGTGTGTTTTTTTTAGGCCCATTGTTTGTCTTCATATTCTAAATGGTTTGCAGGCTGGTCAAGAATCTGATCAATAACGTAGGTCGGTCGTCCTTTTGATTCGATAAAAATTCTTCCAATGTACTCGCCTAAGAGACCAATACAAAGTAGTTGAACCCCTCCTAGTCCTAGTTGAACAACCATTAATGATGGGTACCCTTGAACTGGTTCTCCTGATGCCAAGGTCTTAATGATTACCCAAAAACCATACGCAAACGCACCGGTGGCTATTAACGTTCCTAGTACGGTAGCTATTCGCAAGGGGCGGATTGAAAATGAAGTTATTCCATTCATGGCCAACCCCATCAATTTGAAATAATTCCATTTCGTTTTTCCACAAAAACGAGGGTCACGATCAAACTGTAGGGTTGTTTGGACAAATCCTGGCCAAGAAAATAGTCCTTTCATGTACCGATTTTTTTCAGGAAGTGTATTGATATGCTCAACTACAGTGCGGCTAATCAATCGAAAATCCCCAACATTTTCAGGAATATGCAGTTCGGACAGTATGTTTATGAGTTTATAGAACGTTGCTGCAGAAAAACGTTTAAACTTTGTCTCTCCGTGTCGTACGGCACGCTGCATATTGACAACGTCATAGCCCTTTTCCCATTGTTCAAGCATCTGCGGAATGAGCTCAGGAGGGTCTTGCAGGTCTGCGTCTAGAATGACAACAGCTTGTCCACGAGTGTTTCGAAGACCTGCGGTCATTGCAGCCTCTTTGCCAAAATTTCTACTTAAACAGACGTACCTTACTGTGCTTGACGTGGGTAAGGCATTTGTAATTATCTTTTGGCTGTTATCGTAACTACCATCATTGATATAAACAATTTCTGTTTTTTCTTGGATTGTATCAAGAACAGCTGTGAGTCTTTTATGAAATGCTGGTAATACCTCTTCTTCATTGAAAAAAGGAACTACAACTGAAAGCTTTATATCAGATTTCTTAAAATCATCTGACTTCTGAAAATAGCCTGATTCTATTTTTTTATTTTTCATAAGTTGTTTCTGCTGCAGATTTAACAATGTGGCTGAACTTATTGTGTTTTTTGAATAGTTTTAAATTTATCCATGGCATTGTTTATAGGTAGGAAGCAATGAGAAGTGTAATATTTATTTTTAAATTACCTTCATGGATGATTCGACTGCAAACTTGTAGGCGCTAGTTAAGCTAAGGTTTTTTGATCGAATGAAATGTTCTGGAAAGTGTAAACTTGGTGTAAGTTTTTTATTTATGTCACTTATGCTACCTGTGTTCTTGTTGATGTCTTGAAAATCAAGAACTGAACAGTATCTGGTCAATATGACCTCTTCCTTTCACACAGATGACAGAGGGGGAAATTCTCCTTTGGGACGCTAAGCAAAAAAAGCTCTTACACGAAAGTGTAAGAGCTTTTTTTGTGTTCAAATAACGGAGTAAAAGAGTAGATGAATTTTTATGATATAAGATCTGTAATTACCTGTGTTCAATGTAATATAGAGAAATTATATGGATTGCTCCAAAAAAAGAGGATGCACGGAACTGTGCATCCTCTTTACATTTACAGGGAGCTATTTTTGGAAATATCCGAGATTACAATTAGCGATGTGAGTTTTCATGCTCACTGGCTAAGTAAAAATCTTAGGAATTTTTTAAGTGTGTAATCACGTTGTTTAGCTCTGATGTCATAGTTGAGAGCTTATGTACTGAATCCGATGCTAAAGCCATTGATTCCGCAGTTTCGGTTGCAATACGGTTAACCTCTTCGGAACCCCGACTAATTTGTTCTGAGGCAGCGGACTGTTGTTCACTTGCAGTAGCAATAGAACTAACTTGATCAGAGTTAGCCACGACAATATCGACAATTGACCGCAAAGCATCACCAGATTGCTGAGCAAAACCTGTTGAACGGACAACAGCGTTGGATGCTTGATCCATACCTTCAATATTTTCCCGTGATGCTAATTGAATAGCACGTATCGCCTCATCTACTTCTTTTGTGGCTAACATTGTTTTTTCTGCCAGCTTGCGAACTTCATCTGCAACGACAGCAAAACCTCGTCCAGCTTCACCAGCTCGGGCTGCTTCAATTGCAGCATTCAGGGCAAGCAAGTTGGTTTGATCAGCGATATCTGTGATGACAGTCATTACAGACTCAATGTTTTTGGCCTGTCCTCCCAAATCTGCAAGACTTGTCTTCAATTTACCTGAGTGGGCTTCAACTTCGCCGATCGATTCTACAACGGTATGTACAATGCTTTCCCCATCTTCTGCTTTTTCTCGGGCAGAAGTAGCATATTCCGCTGCTTCACCAGCATTGCGGGCAACCTCAAGGACTGTTGCATTCATTTCTTCAATGGCCGTTGCAGACTCTGCTGCACGTTCACGTTGAATGCTAGATCCATTTGCGGCTTCTTGAATTAACTGCGAAAGCTCTTGGGTTGTATAGGTAACACCGTCAACAATCTCTTCAAGTTGTGCCGCGGCTTGAAGCAGACCATCACGCTTTGCGTTTTCAGCTTCACTTCTTGCCTCTTCAGCATCCTGCATTGCAACCTGAGCTCTTGTAGATTCTTGCTCAGCTTCCTTGGTTTTATTCTCAGACATCGCAATCATGCTTTTTAGGTTTGTGACCATAACATTTAAGGACGCTGACAAGTTACCAATTTCATCGTGCCGTTCGATAGCTAAATTTTGTTCAAGATTCCCGTTGGCAACGTTTTCTGCAAACCCGACACACTTGTTAAGGGACATAATAATATTGCGAACAATAAAGAATACTACGAGTGCGACTAGTATCAATCCGACGAGGCTAATCAAAATATTGCTATTTTTGATGGCTGTGACTTCAGAAAAAATATCATCAACGTTTGCAGCTACAGCGACAATCCACTCAGTTTTAGGCTCGGTTCGATACGTGATAATCTGGCTTACGCCTTGCCATTCTGTGCGAAGAATCCCATTTTTGTTCTTCTGCATTTCTTTTCCGTCAGGACCGTCAGTTGCGCGGGCTTTCATGATGATTGATTTGTCGGGATGAGCACACAAGTACCCGGCTCTGGATATCATAAAAGCGTATCCGGTTTTTCCCAATTTTACGGGGTCAATAAACTTGATTGAGAATGCTGTGAGATTTAAAGCTCCTACAAAAACACCCTTAATCTCACCATGTAGACGATAGGGAATAGCAACTACAATAATGGGTTTTCCAGTTGTTTTGCTTATCAGTGCATCAGAAATTGCAATGTCACCGCGTACGGCTTTTTGGAAATAAGCTCTATCGGAGATGGTTGGTGTGGCGTTTGTTCCAGTAGCTACATATGCATGTGCAATCCCTTTTGTATCAAACAGCCCCATCCCTCTGTACTCTCCATATATTTGAAGAGAATCTTTAAGAATAGTGGTCGCACGAAGAGCCAGTTCCGGATTTGGAGTTCTCTGCGAAGCTAGTTCCTGAAAGATAGGGTGATGAGAAATTTGTGTGAGGTCTTTCTGTATTCCATCCACCCATATAGACATTTGAGTACTAATGCCTTTTACAGTTTGATCGGACTGGTTAAGCATGGCTTCAGAAATAGCGTCATCAGCAAGCTTAAAGGAAGTGTATGTAACTGCACCAAGGGCTAATGCCATAACTAGTAACGTTGGGATAAGAAATTTATTTCGTAGATTCCAATTCATAGAGACTCCTTTATTACAACGGGCAACGTTTTCAACAGGCACAAAAAGAAAAGTAGAGATAGTGGATTGTAAGTATGCATTCACTCTCATGAAAAAAAGGGCACAAGTACACTTTTAAAATAAACCGATCAACCAAACTAAATTATGAAGATTTTTATTTCATTGAGATGAAAAGTTTTGCAATACAGTTCCGTTATTGTTCCTTTCGGTATTCCGATGGCATCAGTTAATTTTTTGGAAGAATTAATATGATAGGTAAAAAAAAAGCAGCGTGTTCCCGTTGTGGCAATAACGGCGGGAACACACTGCTTTCTTAGTAAAGCGGAAGTAAATTGCTAGCGTATGAGGAGTCTGCGCGAAGTTTGGTGGAATACTTCGCAGCAACTATGCTGTTTTATTACTTCTCGATGACAGCTGCGGTTACAGAAACTTCGCAAAGGAGTTCTGGTCTGGCGAGACGAGCTTCAATACAAGCTCTGGCTGGTGCATAGCCCTCTTCGAACCATGTGTCCCATACGGAGTTGAAACCAGCAAAGTCTTTCATGTCTCTGAGGTAAACCAGAACAGAAAGAACATGCTTTCTATCGCTGCCTGCTTCTTTCAGAAGAGCGTCTACTTTCTCAAGCATGTTACGTGCCTGATCGCAGATATCACAGTCAGAGTTGTCCGGAACCTGCCCACAAAGGTAGGCTACTCCGTTAAAAATTGTTGCCTTGCTCATACGGACGCCGGGTGTAATTCGAGTAATTTCTGACATAATCTTCTCTACTTTTGGTTCTTAAATAAATCTGCAGGGCCGGAAGCTTGAGTAAATTTCATAGCGGCAATTTCACCAAGCGGTACCCCTTTTAAAGGAGGACGAATGGTTAAGTAGCCAACTTCATCCGGTGTAGAATCTAGTTCCTCAGCGAGGATTTCGTTGATGGCTGACCCACACATTCTGCCCTGACATGGACCCATGCCAGCGCGAGTTATGATCTTAATTTCGTTCGGGTCATGTGCACCCTGACTGATAACTTCGCGGATTTCACCCACAGTGACGTTTTCACAGCGGCATACCACGGTTTCATTATCGAATGTGTATTGTCCTGCACGTGGTGCATACATTGCGTCGATAAATGGTCTAGGGTGCTTATCTTTTGTAATTTGTGCAGTAATCGGCTTCGCGATTTCATCACGGGCTATGGTAGAAATGATGCCGAGACTTTTAGCGATTTCTAAACCTGTCAGTTCACCTTTTAGGCCTGCTGCAACTGCACCGGAAACATAGCTGCCGTCACCTGCAACAAAAACTCTGTCGTGGTTAGTGCGTCCCCAATTGTCGCAAACTGGATGCCAGTAACGAAGCTCAGGGTTCCAATGTAATTCACAACCCACCTGACGCATCATGTGGGTATTTGGAATAACACCAAAATGAAGCAGCGCAACGTTGGTTGGAATTGTAACTTTCTTGCCTCTGTGAGTGCATTCAACCTGTTCCACGTTGTCCTGACCAATCATCTTCAGACCGGAAACCCCGCGCAGGTAAGGTATTTTCGATTTTTTGATGTCCCAGAGAATCTTGAGACCCTTCAGGAGAAAATCTGTTCTCAGTAAAGCACGTGGAAGATTTTTGACCACGGAGAGAGAAGGAATAAGCGGCGTTGTGTCCAGAATTGCTTCAATCTGAACCCCTTTCTTAATCAGAAGAGATGCTTCGAGCAGTAACAGTGGACCGCTTCCGCAAATAACTACTTTTCCTTCAGGAGAAAGGCCTGCTTCTTTGGCAAGGTTGTTTGCTGCACCTGCACCTAACACGCCGGGAAGAGTCCATCCCTGAAGGGGAACAGGACGTTCCATGGCGCCGGTTGCGATAACGATATAGTTCGCTGTAATGTGGTGAGAAGCACCTTCGCAGCTGTAGCAGATGTCACCATCAGCTTCGACCTGCCAAACGGTTGCGCCACCTTTGTACTTTGCGTTGCTTTTTCTGAAACGCTGCACAATCGCGCGACCCTGTGCGTAATCTTCACCAAAGAATTCCAACTGTGCCGCAGAGGTGGATTCTACATTACGGTAAATCTGTCCGCCCGGATGAATCTGTTCATCAAGAATGAGCGTATCAAGTCCCATTTCAGCAAGTGTTGCACCGCAGGAAAGTCCGGAAGGACCTGCGCCGATAACAACAACATCATAATGGCTCATTAGCTTGCCTCCTCTTGCACGAAGTTACGGTTAATAACCATTCCTTCTGCAACTTCAGTCATACATGCCTGTTTTTTAGTGCCGTCAATTTCCATAAGGCATTCGTAACAAACACCCATGAGACAATGCGGGCTGCATGGCTTTTTCGATGAAGGGGAAACGCGGGAGATGATTTCTCCGCAACTTAAAAGTGCTGCCGCTACACTCATTCCTGCAGGAAGAGCTTTATGTTTACCATCGAGCAGAACAGTAACTGTCTGCTGAGCATGTGAAGGATCGATTTTAAACATTGAAACGTCCGTTGCTGAAAGGAGAAAGAGCTTCTGCGTTGCTGCCATTAAGAATCCACGGTGCTACAACTGATGTGTGCATTGGATTAAGCGAAACAGCGCTATGAAGAGCCATGACATAAATGTTTGGATGATTTGGAAGCGTGTCGTAAATCGGTGCGCCGTCCGGAGTCATTACGCGGATTGCACCCCAGGCTCGAACCCAGTTCACGGAAGCAAGTTCAGGGAAAATTCTGATTGCATTTTGAGCATGTTGTTGCATCGCCTGCGGGGTAACGCGGATATCGTGTGCGACATCTTCAGTGGTCAGGCCGACCATGTATGTACCGTCCTGAGTCTGGCGTACTGCAAGCAATGGGAACGGAAGTTTGCGTTCGCAGCGTTCTGTTACCAGTAACTGACCGCGTTGCGGATATACATTTAGTTTAAAACCAAGTGGGAAGAGAAGGCGCTCACAGCCGTGTCCGGCAGCTACCACGAGCTTGCCGCAACTGTATTCTTCGTCTTTGGTTTTAACAGTGACGGTGTTGCCTTTGGGGATAATTTCCAGAATGTTCTGGTTGCCCACAAATTCACCACCGTTCATCTGGAAAGATTGACGCATAGCGCCGAGAAGTTTCAGCGGGTTAATGTGCCCTTGATGCGGGGTGTACATTGCGCCGGAAACATCTTCACCAAGCTGCATTTTAGGCACAAGCTCTGAAAACTGCTGACGATCGAGAACAGAAACTGGGTAGTCCAGTCCAACTTCATCGCAGACGCCAGTAAGTTTTTCAACGCTTGAGGCATGAGCCTTTAACTGGTCTTCACCGAAGGCGTGTAATGCGCCGCCGTTCCATTCCAGTTCGATGTTTGTTTTTGTCTCATCTTCAAGGGCTGCTGCATATTCAGGCCACTGTTTGCAAGCGTTGCGACACCATTTGGCGTATGTCGAGCTGCCGCCGCCCTTGCACATGAACCATGTGAGTCCGAAGTTTGCACGGGAAAGTCGCTGCGAGGGCAGCTGGCTGTCGAACATAAGAACTTTGCCCGCGTTTTCTTTTACTAAGCCAAGTGCTGTGGAAGCGCCGGTAATGCCGCCACCAATAACTATGATATCAGCTGTCTTCACTGAAATCCTCCAACGTAATGAAACTACATACAGCAGTGTGCCAAAGATGAATAAGGTGCCAAAGATGAATAAGGTGCCAAAAAGAATAAGGTGCCAAAAAGAATACGATACTAGATAAGCAGAGATTGCTGCCAGCACAGAAAAGATGTGTTAATGACCCGGGGGCTTGGGCCCCCGGGACGGGCAGATTTCTGGGAGTGTGTACTCTTCAGTAGTTGCCGTTACTGAATGATATTTGAAAGAACGTTGCGTCCCCAGTCTTCGCCTACGTCAGAAAGAATGATTGGCCATACCTGCTCACGTACTTTTGTTGCATGGGCTTCTACAGCTTCTTTAGAAACAGGGATGATTTTTGCGCCGTAGTCTGCAAGACGCTGCTCGTTTGCAGCCTGATCAGCTTCAGCACGTTCCCAGCGACGCTGTTCAAAGTCAGCTGCTGCTTTATCAACGAGTGCTTTCTGAGAATCATCAAGACCGTTGTAGAGTTCTGCGTTCATGATGAGGTACCACATTTCGAAGTGAGTATTGAGCGGGAGGTAGAATTTGGTTACGTCGCGGAATGAAGCGTAGTAGCCTTCTGCGCCGGAGCCTACAACACCGTCAACAACACCGGTCTGTACTGCGGTAAATGCTTCAGAGAACGGAATTGGTGTGCCGATAAAGCCGATTGTGTCTGCCATAAGTTTAAATGACTTACTTGGCACAACGCGGATTTTTAAACCTTTTTTTGCATTAGGGTCGGTTGGGTTTTCAGGCTCTTTGTTCAGAGCTACGCCACCGAAGTATGCAGGCCATGTTGCAAGAAGTTTGATGTCCTGTTCTTGATAAAGACCAGCGATTGTTTTTCTGAGTGGTGCAGTTGCAGTAAAGTTCTTTTCTGCCTGTGCCCATGTGGTCATCATGAATGGGAAGTTGGCAATCTGCATGCGTTTGTCAGCTGCAAAAGCAACTGGCTGACAGGCCATATCTACTGCGCCGAGACCAACACGTTCCTGTACAACGGTGTAGTCACCGAGGGAGCTGGAAGCATAAATTTTTGCTTTCATGTTGCCTTTGCTGATTTCTGCCAGTTCTGCGGCAAATAACTTAAGGTCTTTGTCGATAGCAGCATTCTGCGGACGCACGTGGGAAATTTTCCAGCTGCGAGCCTGTGCAGTGCCTACGGCAAGAATACAGACAAACATCATAACAACAGCGACTGATAATTTTTTTTGCATATCCCTTACTCCTTACAAACAGTTAGTAGCCGATGAGGCTTGGTAAATAGAGAGCCAGTTGTGGCCAGAAGGACGTGAGAAAAACAACCGGTACATACCCGAATAGGATCAACGTCATTGCGGGCTTAATTACATCGACAAATTCAACTTCCCCGATACGAACACCAAGGTAGAGGATACTTGCGTAAGGTGGAGTAACGCCACCCATAGCAGTGTTAACGCCGATGATTGCAGCAAAGTGAATTGGGCTGATGCCGATAGCTTCCATAAGCGGGAGCAGCAGCGGAGCAGTAAGAATGATGGATGTAATGTCGTTAACGATCATGCCAATGAAGAAGAGCAGAATGTTAACGAGGATGAGAAGCATCACCTTATCTGTAGTGATAGTGAAAATGCCTTCAACAAGAGCCTGCGGAATTTCTTCCATTACAAACATCTGGCTGAGCATGAGGCTGAACACAATCATAACCATGATTGCGCCAATCGCGGTGGCAGCATCTTTAGAAGCGATGAGGAATTTTTTCCAGGTTAAGCCCTTGTATACAAGGAAACCAACAGGGAAAGCGTAGATAACGGCAACAGCCGCAGCTTCTGTAGGAGTCATGATGCCGCCGTAAATACCGCCCAGAATGATAATAGGCATTACAAGCGCAGGAATAGCGAGCAGCGTGGCAGCAGAAGCGGCGCGTACTGTTTCAGCGATTGGCTTTGGCTTATCCATTACGAGAGGGAATTTGCGACACATGACGAGGTTTACTACGCCGAACAGGAACGTAATAAGTATACCGGGGCCTACTGTTGCCAAGAAACAGGCAAGAATAGATGTGTCTGTTACCCAGCCGTAAACGATCATGGTTACGCTTGGAGGAATAAGAAGGCCAAGAATGGAGGAGTTTGCAACGAGTGCAGTTGCATAGCCTCTAGGGTAGCCTTTAGCTGCCATTTCAGGAATCAAAAGAGGGCCTGTAGCTGCAACACCGGTTAATCCACTACCGGAGATTGCGCCAATGATAGCACAGCTTAAAGAGGCTACGATACCGAGACCGCCTCGAATTCTACCAACAAAAATATTTACAAAGTCTAGCAGGCTCTTCGCAATACCACTTTCACTCATAATAGCGCCGGCAAAAACAAAGAGCGGGATACAGAGCAGAACAGGGTTGGAAAGCTGGCTGAAGCCCCAGAGCATGGTGCCTTTCATTGTAGCGCCACCAACAAGGTGCATAAACATGAGGGCGCCGCCGAAACAGAATGGTAATGGAACACCAAAGCTCAGCATTACAACAAGTAATCCGATTGCCAGTAATGAAATTTCAACCATTGCTATGCGCTTCCTTCGTTTGCACTATGCAAACTGGTAGTAACTGGTTTTGTGCTTAGCAGCGAAAAGCGCCGAATGTTCTTAATGAGGTGACCCAGGCCGAACATTGTCATTAAGAGCAGTCCGAGGAATAAAGAACATTCTGCATAAAAAGTAGGAAGATAAATTGTAGGAGTTTCTTTCCATACGCGGAGCGCATACTGGAAGTAATCCCATGCCCAGCGGGTGAGCCATGCAGATACAACAACTGTCATAACGTCGGCCACGACGCGGACACCAAGTTTGGAGCGCTCGGTTTTCAAAAACACATCAAGCACGTTGGCTTTGATCTGTGTGTCTTCGCGTGAGGCGTTTACACTGCCGAGCAGATATAGCCATAGAGTTGGGTAGATGACGATGTCATCCAGTCCCATAAGCGGGGCTTGCAGAATATAGCGCCATATGACCTGTATGAACTGTAATAAAGCGACAGTGCTTAACAGTATTGTCAGGGCATACCGAAATTGCTTCTCCATACTTTTCTCCTTCTATGGTTATGTTGATTAGTAGGTGTATTGTGATTGTTGTTGCTATATGCAATGCATGTTCCGTTTTTGATGCCGAACCGTTGTTATATAAAAATTACATTTTTGTTTTTTCCAAATCCGTTTGTGAAAACTCAATGTTTATGCTTGATTTGAGCAAGATTGTGTAACCAATCAACAAGCGATGTTTTTTCGGTGGGTTAGCTTTGTGCTAGATTGAGTGGTAGCAAGGAGTGCGTGATAAATGTCTCAAAATGAGGCATTGCGACCTTGTGAGAATGAATAATTCAAAAAACACTAGTAAATACGGCGTTATATTGATTGTGTCTTATTTTGAGACATGTCGCTATTTAAGACACACGGAATGTTTTTGTTAATAACTTAGGTGTGTAACGGAAGGTAACTGGTTACATTTATGAATGTTAGAGAGCGTGGAGAGATGAAAAAAGGACATGTTGTCGATTCCTCAACGATGATGAAGTTGATTGATGAGTCTCATGCACGCTCGAAGCAGTTCGGGATAGATTCCATGAGTCGGAATATGCAGCAGGAGTGTATTTCAGATGAGGCTCTGCGGGCGCGTCGTGCGGATAACGATGAATTGTTGCAGGTTGTGTTGCCACATTTTGCAGAGTTCTTTGATCTGCTCTCACCTGATGAATTTCTGATTGCTGCCATCGATGCTGATGGATACATCTTGCACATTACGGGGTCTGAGCTGTTAAAAAAGCAATACCGTCAGCGTAACTGTGCTCCGGGTTTTAAGTGGACAGAAGAGGACGTGGGGACAACTGCAATCAGCATGTGTCATAAGCACCACATTCCTATTCAGCTCACTGGTTCAGACCATTACTGCGACTTAGCGCACCATTTGACAAGCTCTTCTGCTCCTATTTTTGGGGAGGGTGGAGAACTTCTTGGTATTCTAGTTGTATCCGGTGCAAAAGAATTTACGCATCCGCACACGCTATATATGGTTACGACTGCTGCCCGTGCTGCCGAACGACAGTTGCGTGTTACGCGCAGGAATAAGACGCTTGCTCTGCATATCGGATTTTTTGATAAAGTGATCGAGTCTGCGAGTACTGGTCTGCTCATTTTGAATACTGAAGGCGAGATTTGGAAAATCAACGGAAAGGGCGCCCGAATTCTTAAATCGGACAAACTTGAAGGAAGGCATATCTCAGAGCTTGAAGGGCTGTCTTTAGATATCCAGCAATTACGTACTTCTTCAAAACGATGGGTGAACAAGGAATGCTGGATTCGTTGCGGGCGTGGCACGGTTCCAATTTTGTACACTGCACAGGCGGTTCTTTCTGAAACGAAAGAATTACTTGGAGCTGTTCTTGTTTTCAACGAGATGAGTGAGATCCAGAAACTTGCAGAGAACATAGCCGGTGCAAAAGCCCACTACACATTTCCGATGCTTGTAGGGCGGTCTGAAAAATTTCTTGAATCTATTGATCTGGCGCAAAAAGCAGCAGATTCGACAGTTACTGTTTTGCTTCAGGGCGAGACCGGAACCGGTAAAGAGCTTTTTGCACAGGCTATCCATAACCACGGTAGCCGCAGCCATTATCCATTTGTACCTATTAACTGTGGGGCGATTCCCGCGGAGTTGCTTGAAAGTGAACTGTTCGGGTATGTGGAAGGCACATTTACAGGTGCAGTAAAGGGCGGACGACCGGGGAAATTTGAACTGGCAGACGGCGGTACAATTCTGCTTGATGAGATCGGTGACATGCCGCATCACATGCAAGTAAAGTTGCTGCGTGTTCTTCAAACGGCAGAAGTGTATCGAATTGGTGCTCGAAAGCCTGTAAAAATTAACACCCGAATTATTGCCAGTACCCATGTGAATTTGAGCAAGGCAGTTGCGCAGGGACGATTCCGCGAAGACTTGTATTATCGTTTGAATGTGCTCCCTATTAATATCCCGCCGTTACGGGAGCGTGGTAGCGAAGATATTTTAGAGCTGGCTATGCTCTTTTTAAATCGAGGGACACCACTGCCGCTGACTTTTTCTCAGAGCGCTCAGCAAGCCCTTGTGTCGTATCATTGGCCGGGTAATGTGCGCGAATTGGAAAACATTGTGCAGCGTGCGTTGCATAGATGTGAAGGCGATGTGCTTGACGCAGAACATTTTGCACTACCTATAAAAGAAAATACACGCAGTGTTCCAATCGGGACATTGAAGGATATGGAATACCGCCTTATTGAGGCTACGTTGGAAGAAACCAATAATAATATGGTGGAATCTGCGAGACGTCTCGGTATTTCGCGTGCGACGCTGTACCGTAAAGTCGAGAAGATGAATGCTATTGTCTATCCGACATAATCGTACGTGATTGTTGTTCCCTTGTTCCACGTGCTCTTGTTTATACGTGCCGTGTGGTAGCATCTAACGTTTTCCACTTTTGTCACACGCAAAAAGCTTCGAGAAACAAGGACACAGCACAAAAAACAAACTGAAAATTACCGTAAAAAAGCTCCTACACATACCGTGTGGGAGCTTTTTTTTGATGCTGTATATTGTATTCACTTTAAGCAATGCTGCTCATATTTCTACAGGCCGTTGCTAATTTGTCCTAACAAAAGCCTTCTTCAAAGGATGAGTTGAATTTCAAATACAACCCTCAGATACCCCTAATCGGGGTCAAGGGGACCGTGTCCCCTGCGGATGCAAGGCAGAGCCTGCCCGCCGGAGGCTATCTTTAAACCAACTAAGAAGATTCCCTTACATAAACATCTGCTCAACTGCCGGTTTGAGATTGGCAGTGTCCGCAATGGTCAACTGTTCAGAAAATTCCACACCGATGAGCGTGCCGCGACTTTTAGTACTGGTCATGCTGACGTGTGCTTTGTGGGCGTTGGCAATAAGCTTGGCTGAATACGTGCCGAGACCTGTGCCGTCTTCTTTTCCGTACGTTGCATACTTGTTGAAGAATTTTTCTTGAATTTCTTCTGGTACAAGCGTGCTGTTGTGGATGGTTATGGTTTGATCATCGGTTTGAATTGCCACGGTCACAATGTCATCACTTCTGGAAGCCTCAACCGCATTTACGATGAGGTTCGAAAACAAGGTTTGCAATAGGCGATATTCACCGGCGACTGCGAATGTGTTGTTGGTAGAGACCGGATGATTGTTGAACGTAATGCGCAGGGTCACGTTGAGCCGTGTGAGCATGGACGTTATGTCATCCTGAATCTCAAAGAGCAGATGAACAAGCTCTACGGATGTTGCACGTAGCTTGTAAATACCGCGTTCCATTTTGAAGATGTCCAAGTTGTTGTTGATCATATCAAGGATACGATAACCGGCCATTTCGATCTTCTTGATGTAGTTTTCTTGATGCTCGGTGAGGTTGCCTTTTGAGAGCAATAACTCCGGGTACCCGATGACGAGGTTCAGCAGTGATTTTAGATCATGCTGGTTAATCCTTTCCACTTCGCAACGGATCATTTCAGCTTCTTCTCGTTCAGCAACTTCCAATACGAGCTGGGCATTTTTTTTTGCTAGCTCTGCGGTACGTAATTTTACTGCATGCTCCAACATCTTTTTATGAGACGTGAGGAGCCTGTCGCGCTTTTCAATTTGATCGAGCATTGAGTTGAAGTGCGTGACTAGGTCACCAAGTTCATCACTTGATTCGTAAGGCACTCGTAGAGTGTAATCTTTACTTACCCCAATTTCTTTGGCTGCTGCTGCGAGATCGTACAGCGGCTGTAGCATTTTTTTGTATAGCTTTTTAGCCATGAAAAAACTCACAAGGATACCACTTGTCCCTGCAAAGGCGGAAAGCAAGAGATACATTGTGATTCCTTTGTCCATAAGAAACACTCCTGAGCCGAGCAGGATGTAGGCCTTGATCTCTCCGTTTTCGATAATTGGTTCTGCGACAACGCGTGTTGAAGAATTCTTGATTGTGTTGTTGGAGAGCAGTTCCTTCATGTCAAACTCTAGCGAGCCGTAGGACGCTATGATTGAA
The DNA here is from genome assembly GCF_009914765.1 of Halodesulfovibrio sp. MK-HDV. NCBI lineage: Bacteria > Pseudomonadati > Thermodesulfobacteriota > Desulfovibrionia > Desulfovibrionales > Desulfovibrionaceae > Halodesulfovibrio > Halodesulfovibrio sp. MK-HDV. Next base: position 16,903 of record NZ_WYDS01000004.1, read on the forward strand.
CCATCAGGACTGACTATGGCGGTGTAATCCACAAACGGCCACTTGTCATAGTCTCTGGCTTCACGCAGAGCAGTGCGAGCTTCACTTGGTATAAAGGGTCGAGGCATGCGGAATGCAAGACTCCGGACACAGTCTTTGATGATTCTTTCTGAACGTCCTTTTTTTGTAAGCATTATGCTTGATGCAGAAACAAGGACAACTGTGCAGATGGCGATGGCGCACATTGCAGTTATGAAAAAGATAATGCGACGGTTAAACGGCGCAAAAAAAGAGCGGAACATTGTGGTGCTCACGATAGTTGAAGGATATGTGAGAGAGGCATCCGAAATACTTAGGGGGGAAAGGTTCCGGATGCCCCAAAAGCCATGAGTACTTCTACCTGCCGCTGTCGGGGAATGACATTCCTAGAGGAAGCGGCAGGGGGAGACTACATGTGCATAACTTGCTGTGGAATTTGTTCCGGTATGGCCAGCAAGTAGCCATTTCCACGAATAGTTTTAATTATGGCGCAGTGTTTCAGTTTTCTGCGTAAATTACTCATATGTACGTTCAGTACATAGTCATCAAGTGAAGGATCGCGACCGAGTGCGTCTTCAAGGAGCTGCTCACGAGTAATGAGTGCGCCAGCGTTGCTGGTGAGCATTTCTAAAACATTGTATTCAGCGCTGGTTAGCTGAACCGGAGAATCTTCGATTTGAACACTGCGTGCGGAAGGTGTGAGAGACATACTTCCGATAATGATCTTATGCGCAGGATCAACTTTTGTGGGCGCATTAAGCTCCCGTGCTATTTTTGCAGGCATTGTACGGCGCAAAATTGCACGGATGCGTGCTGCCAGCTCACGCAACGGGCATGGCTTCGCCACGTAGTCGTCCGCCCCCATTTCAAGTCCAACAACTTTATCGATTTCGTCGCTACGGCCAGTAAGCATGATAACGGGCATGGTGTATTCGTTTCTGATCTTTTGCAGCAGATCAAAACCGTTCATGTCCGGAAGCATGATATCAAGCAGCACAATGTCAAAAGTATCTTCCTTGAGTTTCTCAATACCACTCATTGCATCGTGTGCTGTATGGAGCGAAAAGCCTTCTCCGCTCAAGTAGCTACCGAGCAGTTCACCTAATTCAAAATCGTCGTCGATAAACAAAATGCGTTTCATACCACCTCCAACGGAAACATAAGTGAACCATACGTTGTTTATGTTTTTTTCATCAACTTAATAAATGTTAAGTAAATCTATGAAAAACATTGGGGATGGATAAAAGCGCCAACTAGGAAAAATTTTCCGCTTTATAAACAAAAACAGGGTCAACCTCCGTATTCATTTGCAAAGGGCATATCGCTCTGACGAAAGACTATTGCAAGGATGCAAAATTATAAACCTGGAGGTTTACTATGTCTCTCATCATTAACAACAACTCTATGGCGAACACCGCAGCTCGTAACCTTAACTCCGCATACAGCGATTTAACTAAATCAACGGAACGACTTTCTTCCGGTATGCGTATTAACAGCGCGGCTGATGATGCAGCTGGCCTTGCTGTACGTGAAATGATGCGTGCAGAAGTAACTACATTGAATCAGGGTGTTCGTAACGCGAACGACGCTATTTCTATGATTCAGACTGCTGATGGTGCTCTTTCTGTAATTGATGAAAAGCTTATCCGTATGAATGAGCTTGCTGAACAGGCTGCTACCGGTACGTACACCGATGACCAGCGTGCTATCATCGATCAGGAATACCAGACAATGGCAGAAGAAATCACACGTATTTCCGACTCCACAGACTTCAACGGGCAGAGCCTGCTGAATGGTTCTCTTGAAGAAGGTGCTTCATACGAAGATGCAAGCGGCGCTACACAGACCGGTAGCTCAATGACTGTTCATTTCGGAAGCGGAAACGATGCTGACGAAGATAAATACAGCATTGAACTGGAAGACGTAAGCTCAGGCGCATTGGGCGTAGGTGGCGACTCTCAGGATTACAAAATTAATGAAGACGGTCTTGCAACTACTCAGGACGGTAGAGCAATCTATTCAAATGATGACGGCGAAGTGTACATTGAAGGTGATGATCCTGCTGTGACAGGCGCGCCTACTGGTTACACTCAGGTTCAGTTGAAGGATACAGTTGCTGACGCTACTGAGGTGCAGGATGCAACAGATGATTTGACAACTCTTGCTGAAGCAGGCGTTACAACAGCATTTACCGGTGCTGCCGGTGGTACTTCTACGGATGTTCAGATTGATGGTGAAGACTTGGAAGCCAGTTTTGATGCGACAACCGGGAAGCTGACATACGATGTTGGTGGTGGTGGTGACGTCGTTTCAATTGAAGCTGATTCAAGCGATCTTCTTATTGGTGCCAATAAAATGTATGCAACCATTGATGCAGACGGCACAGTTGCTTTGCATGAGGCAACAGGTACTACTATTCCTGATGCTGGGTACGCAGTTTCTGTTGATACTGATGGTAATCTGAACATTAACGTTGAGGGTGATGACAAAACGCTCCTCACATCAACAGGTTCTGACGGTTCTGTGAATTATCACATTGCGGATGAAAGCACTGATATCCCAGCGGATGCTTCGGTAATGAACATTGCGAAAGATTCTGTTGAGACAACCTTTGAAGTTGCTGCTGATGGTTCTGCAACACTTGGTGCCGTTGCTGTAAATGTTAACGCTGGTGCCTACGAGCTATCAGGCGGTGCTGCAGCAACATTTACAATGGGCGTCGAAACAGTCTCAGACGAAGAGCTTGCAAGCTTTGGCAAAGAACTCGGCAAAACAGACGAGTACGCAGGTTCCAGCATTGCGACTCAGGAAGGTGCACAGGCTGCACTTGGTGCTATTAAAGAAGCTATTGAAATGAAAGACAAAAACCGTGCAAACCTTGGTGCGTACGAAAACCGTCTTGAAGCTACTATCTCTAACCTTGAAGTTCAGAGTGAAAACCTCTCAGCCGCTGAGTCCCGCATTTCCGACGTGGACGTAGCAACCGAAATGACTGAATACACCCTACGTCAGACCATTTCATCCGCTGCAACTTCAATGCTTGCTCAGGCTAACACCCTGCCGCAGAACGCATTGCAACTTATCGGATAAGTAATTCAAAGCCACATGACTTAATGGCTTTACGCTAGAATGACTTACCGCCCCTGATTTTTCCAGGGATCAGGGGCGGTTTTTCATATAAACGAAAATATAGAGCGCAAACGATCTCGCAAGAACCCTTAAGGGCTTGTGAGGTTTTGTTTGCGCTTTTTTAGTAACTATAAAGAACGTGTTAATTAGCCGGATTTTTATATGAAAAATCAGTAAATTCATATGTTGCTTTATAAACGAAACCGTAAGCCTCCGCGTATTTATTTACATAGCGTAAAGCGAAAATGGAAAGTCATTGCAAGGATGCAGAATTACAAACCTGGAGGTTTACTATGTCTCTCATCATCAACAACAACACTATGGCAAACACCGCAGCTCGTAACTTGAACAGCGCATACTCCGATTTAACCAAGTCTACAGAACGCCTTTCATCCGGCATGCGCATCAACAGCGCAGCAGATGACGCAGCAGGTCTTGCTGTTCGCGAAATGATGCGCGCAGAAGTTACTACATTGAATCAGGGTGTTCGAAATGCGAACGATGCGATTTCTATGATTCAAACTGCAGATGGTGCTTTGTCTGTTATTGATGAAAAGCTCATTCGTATGAATGAGTTAGCTGAACAGGCTGCTACCGGTACCTACACCGATGAACAGCGCGCTATTATTGATCAGGAATACCAGTCTATGGCAGAGGAAATTACACGAATTTCTGACGCAACAGATTTTAACGGTACCAAGTTGCTGGATGGCTCTTTGAATGAAGGTGCTGAGTATCTCGATGATGACGGCCAGCCGCAGACTGGTAGCTCTATGACAATTCATTTCGGCACCGGAAATGATGCTGATGAAGATAAGTACGCGATTGATATTGAAGATGTAAGCTCTGGTTCTCTTGGTGTCGGTAGTGAATCTTTGGATTATGTCATTGATGACGACGGACTTGCTTCCACCAAAGACGGCAACGCTATCTATGCAAATGAAGATGGTGATATTTATATTGAAGGTGATGATCCGGCAGTGCTGGGGCACCTACAGGGTTTACTCAAGTTCAGCTTAAAGAAAAAGTTATGGCAGACACAACAGAAGAAGCGGATGCAAAAACAGATTTAGAAAACCTTGTTGCTGTTCCAGCTCTAGGTACAGCAGGGGCAGTTTTGGTGGATGGCTCTTCTGTTCATGGCTCCATTGATGCTGATGGTAATCTTGTATACACCGTGGACGGAACCGCTGATGCGACTTCTGACATTGCTGTGACTGATACTGGGCAGCTGAATATAGGTACTGGCGCAACAGCAAAAGCAGTATACACAACCGTTGATACAGACGGCACCGTATCCTTCAAAACTGTTGCCAATGCAGGCGATCCGATTCCAGAAGCCGGTACCGCGGTTGAAGTAGATGCCGATGGGAATTACACCGTCAATGTTGGTGGCGAAGATAAAAAAATTCTTACTTCAGAAGCAGCTGACGGCACAACTAAGTACTATATTGAAGATGTTTCTGAGGACGTTCCAGACTCTGCCGCAGTGATGAATGTTGGTGGAGATGTTGTTGAACAGAATTTCACCCTTGCAGATGACGGTAGTGCAACACTTGGCACTGTGGCGATTCAGGAAGGTGGATCTGGTTATGCGTTAACAGCTGCAACTGCTGGTGCGGGCGCCGCGGCAGTCAGTTTTGATATGACTGTTGCCAGTATTCCTGATGACGAACTTGCTGATTTTAGAAAAGAACTGGGTGGCACAGAAGAGTATGCAGGCTCAAGCATTGCGACACAGGCAGGCGCACAGGCTGCCCTTGATGCCATTCAAGATGCTATTGAGATGAAAGATAAAAACCGTGCAAATTTAGGTGCATATGAAAACCGTTTAAGCGCAACAATTTCTAACCTTGAGATTCAGGCTGAAAACCTCGGAGCCGCTGAATCCCGTATTTCAGACGTTGATGTGGCAACAGAAATGACAGAATACACCTTGCGCCAGACTATTTCATCCGCTGCAACGTCAATGCTTGCTCAGGCAAACTCCTTGCCGGAAACTGCTTTGAAATTAATTGGCTAAGATTTTACCTATTCGGAAGTAGCAAGCTATGGCTGCTTGCTGCCAGCCCCCGATTCTCCTGCAGGAGTCGGGGGTTTTTTGTGGCGTAGTGTACGGCTGGTAAGGCTTTGTATTGTGTCCGTACCGCGTTTCGCCTCTGTGTTGAAGTGGGGGTAACGCTTCTAATTGCTGTTTTGTTTTGAGCCATCTGCTTTACCTTTTTGTGCGTATAGCAACCCGCCATTCTCTTTACCGTTTCATAGCCAGTCTGTGGTTTCGACTGCCCCTATAATCTGGAGTGCTGCTAATGAGAATGGCTCTGCTACCACACTGTTTTTAGCACCTTATGTTGCCCGTTGTTATTCTGCTTTGATGGTTAGGCAATATTTACCTCATGCTAAATCTGCACTGTAAAACCCTCCACTAGGCAAAATTTTCCGCTTTTTTATCCGAAAAATACTCCAATTTAGCGTCTGAATCTAAAGAAAGGTTAAGGAAGCTTGCTTTATCTTAATCACTTTTCTCTCTTCCCAATATTTCTCTAACAAACTGTAACTATAAGTTTAGCATACTTTTATAGAACCATAATGTTGTTGGGCATGTGAGTTGCTTTAATAAGGGCAGGGAGTTCAAGATGAAACAATGCTTACAAGAGAAAAATAGTTCAGATATCTATAATGATTTCTTTGTTGATCATACAACTTTAATAAAAAGAACGATCGTATCTATATTAAAGAAGTTTAATTCACGCATAGATTCAACAATAGTAGATGAAGCTTTTCAAAATGTAGCACTTAAAATTATCAAGAATAACTATCTTGCTAAGTATGACAGTGCAAAAGCAAAACTATCATCTTGGATTTACGTCATAGTTGAGACTTCTATTATTGATGATTTAAGAAAACAACAAAAACATAGAACGGAAACATTAGATGAAACTTTTACAATAGGCGTCACAACGCATTTCTTTACAGTTAGAAACTATATCCCAAAGAGCTTACTGACTGAAAGACAAATGGAGATACTTATTCTCACTATTGAAAAAGAATATTCAACAAAAGAAGCCTCAGCTGTGCTGTCTTTATCGGAAAGCGCTGTTCGGTGCCTTAAGCATCAGGCGCTACGACGTTTACGTAATTATTATACTAAATATGACTCCTACGGGGGAAATCATGACCATTAGCGGCGTCAGTTCCAGCCAGGACATAACCACAAGTTCGACCCAGAGTAGCACTACGTTCAGTGAAGTTGACTACATGATATTGCTCGCAGCCGAGCTTCAATATCAGGACCCTACTGACCCTATGGATACAGACAAGCTCACTGAGCAGACTTGTATGTTTTCACAGCTTGATGAGTTGCAGAGCATCAATTCTCAGATAGGTGATCTTGGTGAGGCGCTAAATCGAACCGATCCTGTTTCGTATCTGGGACGGGAGGTAGAGGTTGAGGGAGATACTCTGGTTATGAAAGACGGTGAACCGTCTGAGGTTACCATGTATCTGGCTGAAGACGCCGACTCTGTCATTATCGATATCTATGATTCGCAAGGCAACATCGTTGCCATGCAGAATCTGGGTTCCATGTCAGTTGGTTTTGAACAGATAGAATGGGATGGAACTTTGCTGACTGGCGAAACAGCAGAAGACGGCACATACACCATCGGGGTGCGTGCGTTGGATGAAAATGGTCAGTCTATTGAGACAGCAACAACTATTAAAGACACCGTTGTTTCTGTTGCCAATAGCTCAAATGGTACGGTTTTGACCCTTGGTGGCGGAGCGGTTGTTGATTTTACAGATGTTATTTCTGTCAGTGTTGCTGAGGAGGAAGCGTAATGAGTATTACAGGTTCAATGTACAATGGTATCTCAGGGTTGCAGGCACAGAGTCAGGCTACTTTGGTAGTCAGTAACAACCTTGCTAACTCCAGTACGGTTGGTTTTAAAAGCTCCAGTGTTATTTTTCAGGATGTTTTTTACGAGACAGTGCGTGCCGGTCAAACCGGTAATGGTGTTTCTGTAGCTAATATTGATACTGACTTTTCGCAGGGTTCGTACCAGACGACTGGCTCTAATACTGACCTCGCAATTACCGGTGACGGGTACTATATGGTTAAAGATCCGGCAAACCAGTCCGTGTATTACACTCGAGCCGGTAACTTCGATTTTGATGAGAATGGATATCTCGTAGACCCTGAAGGCAATCGCGTTCAAGGCTGGGAGATGGAGAACGGTAGCCCTACAGGTGCGATTGGTGACATTCAGATTGATGACTCCCAGTCTCCACCGAAAGCAACGAACAGCATTCAGATGTCCATAAACCTTAATGCATCAGCTGAAGATAATAGTGTTGCAACGGTTGATGATAACGGAACACCTGCTGACCCGACCGATGATACAACAAGCTGCGCGTACACTGCTTTGTTTGATATGTACGACGGAACAGCTTCTCCTGCGCTCGACCAGAGCCGCTATGAATATCAATCCACAATTACTGTATATGATGAAGCAGGCGGTACGCATGAACTGACCGTATATATGGACCCTGTTTCTGTGGATGCCGACGGCAATACCGTGTGGGAATACACAGTAGCCAGTAATCCCGGAGATGATCACCGAGAAGGATTTGAAGGGACAGAATCCGCCGGTTTGTTGATGGCAGGCACCCTAACTTTTTCTCCTTCCGGTGATATGACTTCAATGACTGCGTACACACCGGTAGCATCAACAGGTGCTGGGTTTGACGGAAAAAGTGCTGCAAACTGGACTCTCGCAGAATTTGACGCCGCCGGTGTACCTGTTTTGGAAACTAACTTCTCCGGTAGTGCCGAAAATCAAAAAATGTCTTTCAACTTTGGTATGACTAACAAAGATCATGATACCGCAGGCGGTTGGACTGGTGCCGTGGATAACGACGGTGATGGCGTTGCCACTCTTGCTGATCTACAGAACGGCGGTGTTGATGTTGATTACACAGACCTTCCCGGTTTCAACGCGCCGGTAATAAGCCATTCAGGTACAACCTGTTATGAATCAAACTCTGCCACACTTGGATTGTATCAGGATGGCTTTTCAACTGGCACATTACAAGATGTAACAGTTGACCAGAGCGGTGCCATCAGCGGACAATATTCTAATGGCCAGACAATTGAGCTGTACGCCCTCGGGCTTGCAGATTTTTCAAATGAAGGTGGATTAAGTTCGCAGGGCGGAAACAAGTTTCTTGATACAGCAGAGTCTGGGGAACCTATCATAGGTCGTCCGGGCGTAGGTGGCATGGGGGGCGTTCAGTCTAATACTCTGGAGATTTCCAACGTGGATATGGCGCAGGAAATGACCAACCTTATTATCCTTCAAGCTGCGTATCAGGCAAACAGTAAGGTTATTACAACTGCGGATACTTTGCTGCAGACAGCTATTAACTTGAAGAACTAGTAGCTGGTTTATGAGGAGTATGCATGATTAATACGATCTACAATACTGGCATAAACGGTGTAGTTAATTCGCAAGCCAGTGTTAACGTAACTACGAATAATATTTCGAATGCAGACGTGGCGGGGTACAAAAAACAGACCCCTATTTACGAAACGTCCGGCTCTATAAAATCTCATGGATTACATATCGGTACCGGTGCACAAATTGCCGGTATCGAAGCCTCCATGAATTACTTTGTAGAACAGCAGTACCTTTCCACATCTGCTGATGCTGCAAAGTTTAATCAGCAGCTTGCCTACCAAATGCAGCTGGAGGGAACCCTCGGACAATCTGACACAACAGGTCTGAATGCTGCATTGAGCGGATTTTTCGGCGGATGGAACACACTGTCCTCTGACCCTACACAGCCTGGTGCGTGGGAAGAGGTACTCAGTACTGCTCAGGGAATTGCCTCTACATATAATGATACATATGCGCAGATGGAAAAGATTTATACATCCATAAATCAGGAGATTTCTGCACAGGTATCAGAAGCAAATTCACTGATGGATCAAATCGCTGCATTAAACGCGCAGGTTGCTTCTAATCCCACAGACAATCAGGCGGTTGATGCTCGGGATCAGGCAATTCGTGAACTTTCAACGTATATGAATGTAACGGTTGAATACCAGAACGACGGCACGGTAACACTGCTAGCAGAAGGTCAGTACACACTGGTTGAAGGCCAGCAGACGTATCATCTTTCCAGCCAGTCCGCGCAGGCACGCGAGTCCTTGGTTCCTTCTTCGTCATTTGATGGAAACGTACAGTTTCAGGGTGAATCCAGTGAAGAGATTATGCTCGAGTTCATTGATGCCACCCATTACAAGGTCTCGTATGATGGTGGAAAAACATGGGCGACGGATGAAAGCGGCAATTCGGTTGTATATGAAGCTGGTGATGCTGATAATCCGGAAAATATCGCTGGAGTTGATGTCTGGTTTTCCACAACATCAGGCACTCACGCGGCTGGTGATAGATACGTAATTACCCCTAAGACTGGATTGTATTTGGAAAAAGGCGACGGGTCATACCTGAACCTTACGCCGTTATCCAATGATCAAGGGATGCTTTCTTCAAATAAAGTAACTTCAGGATCTATTGCAGGATTGTTTATTACTCGTGATGATTCTGTCATGCCGACAATGGATGCCTTGGACGGACTTGCTCAGTCCGTTATCTGGGAAACAAACGTGGCGCATTCAAAGGGTGCAGGTCTTGAACATCACACCAGTCTTTCCGGATCGTACGAAGTGGATGATTCCACCGTGCCGCTTTCAGAAAGCGGGTTGTTTTTCGGTGATAAACTGGAATCCGGAGATGTAGAATACGTTCTATATAATGATGACGGTTCGATTGCCTCTACTGTGTCCATCACTGTCGATCCTTCCACAGATTCTTTAGATGATATTGCTGCGAAGATTAATGCCGCATCAGGTGGCGATCTTACAGCAACAGTTTCTGCTGACGGAACGCTTGAAATGGCTTCGGGAACAGGGCTGTCATTTGAAGTGGCGCAAGATGATGCGAATTTGATGGCGGGCTTAGGGCTGAATACTTTTTACACGGGCACTTCTGCTGAAACCATTGCTGTGAACAGCTACGTTTCAAACAACCCGCAGCATATTAATGCCGGAGCAGTGGGCGAGGATGGCTCAGTCACCAGCGGTGATAACAGCACAGCATTGCAGCTTGCAGCCCTTGCAGAAAAAGATGTGTCGATAACTGCAGGTGGCGTGACCTACACGGATTCACTCTCAAGTTTTTCCAGTATGATCGTTGCCGATGTCGGCGCGGATGTGATGCTGGCGGAGCAGAATCAGGCGTATGCGCAAGGTTCTAACGAATATTATTACGAGTACCAGTTGTCATCCAATGGTGTGAACGTTGATGAGGAGCAGCTGAACCTTATTAAATATCAGCAGCAGTACGAAGCATGTGTAAAAGTTATTACAACAGCACGCGAGATGTTCGATGAAGTGCTGGATATGCTGTAGGAGATCGTTATGAGAATCGCAACATCCCAAATTTATACAAGTTCATTGCAACAGATCAATAAATCCCTTGGTAATGTGATGGAATTGAAGATGATGACGAGTACGCAGAAAAAGCTGAATGCTCCATCTGACGATCCATCCGGTGCGGCTTTAACTATGCAGCTGCGTGCGTATTCCGCAACGCTGTTGACCTACGAAGAAAACTGCACGGTTGCTGAAGGGTATTTAGGGACAGCCGATGGAGGGTTGCAGCAGACAAGTGAAATTCTGATGAACGTCAGTGAACTTGCAGAACAGGCTGCCACGGAAACATACACGAAAGAGCAAATGGAAAGTATGGCCATTGAGCTACGACAGGATATGGAATCTATTTTTCAGATGAGCAATACCAAGCTTGGCGAAGTATACCTGTTTTCTGGAAATGATATCGAAAACAGCGCCTATGAGAAGGGTGTTGGTGTAACGATTGATGATCCTACCATGACACATGCTGATGTTGTTTCCGTGCAGGGTGATGCGTCTCAAACAGTCTTTATTCAGATGACAGAATCCGGAACCATCGGCGGAGTAGACGACCTTGAGTACCAGTATTCCACAGACGGTGGTGATACATGGACAACAGGGACTTTACTTGCTGGAGATACAGAGATCATTGCCGGTGATTCTTCCATTACCTTGGCGACAGGAACAGTTGTAACCGCAGAGGACGGCAGCGGCGAAGGGACTAATCTTTATATCAGAGCTGCGTATGAATACACTGGCAGCAATGAAGAGCTTGCTCTTGCCATCGGAGAGGATTCAACCCTTGATGTGACGTCTGATGGTTCATCCGTATTCGGTGGTGTTGATCCCGAAACTGGTGAGCCATATCCGGAACCAAACTTATTCGAAGCTCTGGGTGATCTCATGGTTTACATGGAAACTGGGAACACAGAGGGCGTGGCATCATGCATTGAAACAGTTAATGCTGCCTATGAGCAGATGCTACAGAAAGCCGCCAGTGTCGGTGCACGGCAGAACACCGCGCAGAATACCGCGACCGCAATTTCCATTACAAAAGATCGCAGTATTTCCCAAATCAGTGCTGTTGAAGATGCGGATGCAACACAGTTGTCTGTGGAAATGGCTCAGGCAGAATATGTGTATCAGGCTGTGCTCTCCACAACTGCAAGCGTGTATCAGCTTAACCTTCTAAGCTACTTATAGGGGGGTACCATGTCATATATTTCTTCTGTATCATCCGATGTAATGTCTTATCAGCCTGTGACTTCTTCTGGCGCAGTTAACTTTACCGGTCTTGGAAACGGGACAGATTTTAACGAGATTATTGATGCTCAGATTGAGGCGGAGAGTTATACAAAGAAAAAGTATGAAACCAAGCTGGCAGAAACCGAAGCTTGCTCTGCTTTGCTGGATGAGCTTGTCACTTCAATGGGTGAGCTGGATAAAACGCTTGATGACAAGAACTCCATGAGTGAATTTCTTGCAATGTCCGTAGTGTCGTCAGAAGAAGGTATAGCCGGTAAAGTGACAGGCGATGTGCAGGAGGGAAGTCACACTATTGAGGTGAACCAACTCGCCCAGAGTGATATATGGGTGAATACGAGTTTGACGTATTCTGAACCCACGGATGTTATTACTGATGTGGATTCAGTGTTTGCATTTGAGTGCGATGGTGAAGAAATTTCTATAGAGGTTCCTGCAAATACAACCGCACAGCAATTGGTTGATATGATCAATTCAGATCCGGTTGCGCGAGATCTAGTCAGTGCGGATTTGTTGTCGGACGGTGATGAATTGTACTTTAGGCTTTCCGGTTCTGAAACAGGGGCAGACCACGCGATTACTGTTTCAGGCACAACCACTCTTGCTGACTTTACATCTGCTGAATTTTCGAACGTGCGTACTGCGCAGAATGCAAAGATGAAGGTCGACGGGTTCCCTGCCGGTGCGGACGAGTGGCTTGAGCGTGAATCAAACACGGTGGATGATGTTGTGCCGGGGCTTGAGTTAACGTTGTCAGACACAACTGAAGGGAGCGTAAACCTTACAGTCACATGTGATACGGATGTTACAAAAGAAAACATTGAATCCTTTCTTGAGGAAGTTAACACGCTGATTCGAGAAATTCAGGAGTTAACAGGCCGCGTTGTTACCTACGTGGAAGATGAGGATTCCGGCGATAAGATGGAGGCATATACCATCGACAGTTATGCACTCGACATGGTGTACAACGATATAAAAAGTCAGATGTCCATGTCTGTTGTGGGATTCAGTGGTGAATACGATACTTACAATGCCTTGTCTCAACTTGGGCTGTATACAGATACAGATGAAGGGTCAGAGACTTTTGGTCAGTTGGTGATCGAGGAAGAAGATCTCGATAAGGCTCTGGAAGAGAATCCCTATGCCGTTGCTGAATTACTGAGCTGCTCAAATAGTGGAATTAGTGATACGCGAGGAGTGCAGGTTACGTCGACAATTGAAGGCATTACAGATCCTGGTGCCTATGAGTTTGAATATACCGTTGTGGGCGGGGAAGTAGTTTCTGCAACTGTAAATGGTGAACCGGCAGCTATTGACGGAAACACGGTTACGGCTGCGGCTGGCACTTCCGCAGCAGGTATGGTGCTTGAAATTTCTAATTTAGATGAAGGAAGCCATTCTGCTGATCTGCGCGTGAAGGAAGGTATTGTCGCCCAACTTCAGACAGCAATTGAAACATGGACAAATGCTGAGGATGGCACCCTGACTACGGTATCCGATACGTACGATGCAGATGCCACCAAATTAGAGAACGATATCTACTATCAGGAAGAGCGCCTTGCAAAGATGGAAGCTAACTTGCAACGCAAATATGCCGTTTTAGATGGGCAGCTTGCATACTATACAAATTTACAGAGTAGTTTAACTGCCATGATCTCGCAGACAGGGTAGGAACTTGATACAGGTGCTGCCTCTGGCGATGGGGGTACCTGTGTCATATATCCATCTATGAAAGCAGATAAATAGGCGTTCTAGCGGCACATTCTATATGACGGGTTTATGTTTCAACTGACTATCTAAATTTGCTATCTAAATTTGGCAATCTAAGCCCGAAGATTCAAAACTGACCAGCTAAGTTTGAATCTCCAAGCCTGACCAGCTAAGCCTGAAGACCCAGCCCTGAGCGTGGCTATTGAAAGCACACTGAAGAAATTCTCTTCAATGTGCTTTTTTGTTTTAGAACCTGATGTGTTAACTGTTGTAGTTAGTGTATAACTGCTGCCTGTTTTTCGATATGGCTATTTAAAACATAAGGTCTGTGCACTGGGTAGAACTCTGTTTGGCATCAAAAAAAAGCACATGGTGGATAGTTCGTACTAAATCTGTTTCCCGACTTTGAGGGTAGTGAACTGATATCTAGTGCAGGTTTAAGCGTAGGTTTTTCTTTGTTCTTTTGGAGGCGTTGTGTGCAGGCTGGTTAGGGGTACGTCCCTAAACGAGGGAGGTTGAATCGTTTTCAGCGCTAAACAAAATGGACTATTTTGGTAGAAAAACAAAATGAATTACGTTTTATATTCTTTTTTTTGAGTCATAAAAGTAATTACGTCCGGTTTGGCACAACTAGAAAATGACTCTGTAACAACATGATATTAGAAGCAAAATTTTTTATTACCATTCTATAATCGATATAAAACAAAAGAAATTGGGTGGGGGGTATGTCTTTTTTGTCAAATGTTGGCTGTGTTGACACTGTTATGATTTATCTGTTCTACAGATAAGCCACGTACATTCCTTATATAGTGCATAGATAACGGAATATGGACAGTTGTTGCTTGATGTGGAAATTTGCTCAGTTGTTTGATCCTCAAGTGAGCATTGTAGAAGATATCTTTTGTACTGTTAAAACTGACAATATAGCAAACGATGTAAAGTGTTTTACGGTGTGATATGGCGTAATTGCATGTTGTTTGTTGTGTTTTACTAGCTGTAACAGGGTCGATTGGTAGATTATACAGGGCGACAATAAGTACATGTTGATATTGCATGAACCAGTACAAGCATATGTGGAAGTGTTTGTATTGTAGCGAACGTACTGGTTTTCTTTATATTTGAGTTGTAATGGAGTTGCGAATGCAAAGAAGAACGTTTTTGAAGACGACTGCAGCAGCAGTAACTGCCACCGCATTTACAGGGCTGGGGCCTGCATTTGCTTTGGATAATGTAGTGAAAGAAGCTGGAGAGAGTAAAATCCAGTGGGCTAAGCAGACCACATCAATTTGTGCGTTCTGTTCCGTTGGCTGTGGTTTGCTGGTGCATACCAATAAATCAACCGGACGCGTTGTAAACGTAGAAGGTGACAGCGACCACCCAATTAACCGTGGTTCCCTTTGTGCTAAAGGTGCTAGCTCCATTCAGATGACTGTAAACGTCGCCAGACCTACCCAGTGTATGTACCGTGCGCCGTACAGTGATAAGTTTGAAGTGAAAGATTGGGACTGGTGTAAAAAACGTATTGCAAAGCTCATCAAAAAATCTCGTGACGAATCTTTTGAAGAGAAAAACGCAGCAGGTAAGGTTGTAAACCGTACAATGGGTATTGCCTCCTTAGGCTCCGCTGCTCTTGATAACGAAGAATGTTATGCAATGCATTCCTTCATGCGTTCTCTCGGTCTGGTGTATGTGGAACACCAGGCGCGGATCTGACACAGCGCAACTGTAGCGGCTCTGGGAGAGTCGTTCGGACGTGGTGCCATGACCAATCACTGGAATGATTTACAGAACAGTGATTGCATTTTGATTATGGGCAGTAACCCTGCCGAGAACCATCCAATTTCTTTTAAATGGGTAACAAAAGCTCAGCGTGCTGGTGCCAAAGTTATCCACATTGATCCTCGCTTTACCCGTACCTCTGCTCGTTCCGATATGCATGCCGCGCTTCGCTCCGGTACTGATATCGCTGTGCTCGGTGGTATGATTAACTATATCCTGCACGAAAAGCGTTACTTTAAAGAGTACATGGTGGAATACACCAACGCTTCCTTCATTGTGGGCAAAGATTTCGGTTTTAAAGACGGTCTGTTTACCGGTTTTGATCCTGCTAGCCGTTCCTACGATAAGTCCAAATGGGCATTCGAAATGGACAGCAAAGGCAATCCAAAACAGGACAAGTCTCTCGCGCATCCGCGTTGTGTATTCCAGATTATGAAGAAACATTACGAGCGTTACACTCTCGATAAAGTTTCCTCCATGTCCGGTGTATCCATCGAAGATCTCAAGCAGCTTTACACATTGTACACTGAAACCGGTACAGCTAAAAAAGCTGGTACCATCATGTACGCAATGGGCTGGACTCAGCACTCCGTAGGTGTACAAAATATTCGCGCAATGGCTATGATCCAGCTTATGCTTGGTAACATGGGCGTTGCTGGCGGCGGTGTTAACGCATTGCGCGGCGAGTGTAACGTACAGGGTTCAACAGACTATGCGCTGCTGTACCACATCCTCCCGGGCTACCTTAAAACTCCGCTTGCTGGTCAGGATACTCTTGAGCAATACAACAAGGCATTTACTCCGGTTTCTCATGATCCGAAGAGTGCTAACTGGTGGAGCAATTATCCTAAATATTCTGCAAGTCTTATCAAGGCTATGTACGAAGATGATGATCCTAAGGATGCCTATAATTATCTGCCGCGTCTTGATTCGCATAAATCCAGTGAATATTCATGGCTTCCGCTTATCGACCGTATGGCAGACGGAAAATTCTCCGGTGCACTTATTTGGGGTATGAACCCTGCTTGTTCCGGCTCTGACTCCGTTAAGACCCGTAAGGCTCTCGGTGAGTTGGACTGGATGGTGAACGTTAACCTGTTTACCTGTGAAACAAGTGACTTCTGGAAAGGCCCGGGCATGGATCCTAAGACCATCAAAACCGAGACTTTCTACCTCCCGTGTGCATCCGCAATCGAAAAAGAAGGTTCTGTTTCCAACTCCGGTCGCTGGATGCAGTGGCGTTACAAAGCTCAGGAACCGCAGGACGGCGTATTGACCGACGGTCACTACTTCCACGAACTGTGGGAAGAGCTTGCACACCTCTACGAAGAAGAGGGCGGAGCATATCCGGAACCAATTACCCATCTTACTTTCAACAGAATGTGTGAAGCGGATGAAGCTGGTCATTACCACTTCAGCGCCCAGCAGACAGCACGTTTGTGTAACGGCTGGTTCACCCGTGATGTAGAAGTAAAAGGGAAGAAGTTTAAAAAGGGACAGCAGGTTCCTAGCTTCGCATATCTTCAGGACGACGGCTCTACCACTTCCGGTAACTGGCTCTACTGTAACTCCTACACTGATGAAGGAAACAAAGCAGAGCGTCACGACAGCACACAGACAGCAGAACAGGCAAAAATTGGTCTGTATCCTAACTGGACTTGGTGTTGGCCGGTTAACCGCCGTATCATTTACAACAGAGCTTCCTGTGATCCAAAGGGTAACCCTTGGAACCCGGAAAAAGCTGTCATTAAATGGAACGGCGAAAAATGGATTGGTGACGTGCCGGATGGTGGCTGGAAACCAGGAACAAAGCATCCATTCATCATGCTCAAGCATGGTATGGGACAGCTCTTTGGTCCCGGTCGTGCCGATGGTCCTCTTCCAGAGTACTATGAGCCGCTTGAATGTCCTATCGACACCCATGTATTCTCCAAGCAGTTGAATAACCCGACTGCTGTTCATTTCGAAAAAGAGAAAAAAGCTGTTGCAGACGAGAACTTCCCGTTTGTTGCATCTACCTACCGCGTGACTGAACACTGGCAGACTGGTTCCATGACCCGCTGGATGAGCTGGCTTGTGGAAGCAGAACCGCAGATGTTTGTAGAGATCAGCCCTCAGCTTGCAAAACTTCGTGGTTTTGAAAACGGCGAGAAAATCGTTGTTGAAAGCCTTCGTGGTTCCCTGTGGGCAATCGCGATGGTTACTGATCGTATTCAGCCGTACAAAATTGCCGGTAAAGACGTGCACATGGTTGGCATGCCTTGGCATTACGGTTGGGTAACACCGAAAGACGGTGGCGATTCTGCAAACTTGGTTACCCCTAACGTAGGTGACCCGAACACCGGTATTCCAGAGTACAAAGCCTTTATGGTTAACGTACGCAAATGGAAGGAGGGTGATGCATAATGACTAAAGGTAAAGCTTTTTTTGTAGACCTTACCCTGTGTACTGCATGTCGTGGTTGTCAGGTTGCTTGTAAGCAGTGGAAAGACCTGCCGGCAGAACAAACCCGTAACGTGGGCTCTCACCAGAACCCGCAGGATTTGTCTGCAAAAACTATCCGTCTTGTCCGCTTCAATGAAGTGAAAGAAGACGGCAAGCTCAAGTGGCTTTTCTTTCCAGAACAGTGTCGTCATTGCATTGAACCGCCATGTAAAGATATTGGCAACATGTATGCAAAAGGTGCTGTAAAGCAGGATCCTGTTACCGGCGCTGTCATTATGACAAACAAAACCGCTGGTATTAATCGTCTTGAAAGCTGGGAGCTCTGCCCGTACAACGTTCCGCGTCGTGATGAAGAGAGCGGCATCTGGAACAAGTGCGATATGTGCATTAACCGCGTGACGAAAGGTATGCTTCCTGCCTGTGTGAAAAGCTGTCCGACTGGCACCATGAATTTTGGTGACCATGACGAAATGCTCGCAATGGCAAAAGCGCGTCTTGCTGAAGTTCAAAAAACTAATCCGGACGCATATCTTGCAGATCCTGAACACGTTCGCGTGATCTACCTCTGTGAATCAGCACCGGAAAACTACCATGACAAGCTTGTTGCATCAGCAGCACAGCACGAAAACATGGTAGCAGCAGCGCCAAAAGCGAAAACCGTAACCCGCCGTGGTATGTTTAAAAGCGTACTCGGTGAAAACAAAAACGCATAATACAAGGGAGATAGCATGAAAAAGTTATGTATCATTTGTCTGCTTTGTATCTGTGCAATCGCTACCGTTGCCTTTGCAGAAGAAGCAGTAACATCTGGGCCGGACGATATAGTCATCAACCGTGTTGAAGGTAATAGCGATCGCGATTTGTCCGTTACATTCAACCATTCCAGCCACGAAGGGTACTCATGTAATACATGTCACCACAAATGGAAGGATCCAGAAGCAAAGCCTAAGTTTAGTGCTCCAGTAAAAGATACCGTGCCGCCAAAAGGTTGCGTGTCTTGTCATAGCATTACAACAATGGATGAGAGCAACAAATGGCGCTCCTATTTCCGCGCTATGCACAAAAAAGGTGTTCGTCCTTCCTGTCTTTCCTGTCATATCGAAGAGTTCGGTAACGACAAGGAAATGACCGGCTGTTACGAGTCTGCATGTCATCCGGATGGCATTTACTAAGCCATAATTAAAAAAACAGCACACGGTACTCCTTCACATTCTCAACCGTTGCTGGATGAAAAAATGAAATCCCCCGTAGATAGTAATCTACGGGGGATTTTTTTTATTTTGTTTTGTTTATGTCTGCGACGCNTTTTTTGTCTCCGACGGCTGGGGGAAACCCTTTTGGAAAAGGGTTCTCCCCCAGACCCCTTTCCTAAAACTTTTATTATGCGAAGGAAGCCCGTTAATAAATTTTTCACGCGGCTTCATTTCACTGACTAGAGGTACAAAAAGGCTGTCCCTCAGATGAAGGACAGCCTTTTTTCATTTCTAGAAAGGTAGTGAGGCTAAGCCGCGAGGTTACGGAAACAATAAGCTGGCTTCGCATAATAAAAGTTTCTGGAGATTCTTAAGAACCTCTTGCAAGTTTTAGCCGTTAACGAGTTCTTCGAGTTTTACGGATAAAGACAGCAGAGCGAGGTTCTTAAGCCGCCGGAGGCAAAAAAAACAGTCAAAGACATAACTAACTATCAAGCAAGATACCCGTTATCAGGCATGACGGTTATGGTTTCAGATTCCATGCCGTCTTGCAGAGTAATGGTGAGGTCGTGTGGTAACGGGGTGCTGCCGGTGATATCGGTGCAGGGAGTTCCCTCTCTGTTAAAGTAGAGAGTAAAGCTCGAGATAGTGATGCTACCTTTAAGCCGATAGACTTCCTCGGCACCGGGGAGTTTTGAAATATTTTCGGGGGAATTTTCGAACAGGAAGTAACCAATATTTTGGCTGCTTTGTATACCATATATATGGTTGTAACACTGGGAGAAGGTTTGGGCATGGCGGATGTGCATGCGTAAAATGTCTGCCGCGCCTGCAAGGCTTTGATCATTAGGCGTAAGTCTAGAAAGGATCACAATAGTAATGAACCCAGCTAGTATGAGGATGAATAGAATTTGTGGCAGAGTGAAAACATGCATGCACGTCTCCTGTAATCACAGAGTGTTGTTTATATATGCCCGTTATCCTTCTTGTGTATTGATATGGTTGCGTAAAAGCTAACCCGAAACGCCTGTCCCTTTGCGTCTGGTTTAGCCAGCCTGTTCTTTTTGAGTAAGATTTTCTACGCTATCATGCAACCGTTTACTGTGAATGTGTGTTTCAAAATCATGTTTCAATTTTTTCTGCTGAATATTTTGTAGGATATCTGTCAGTAACAAAAAGAAAAAAAAGCAGTTGCAATTGCTTCGCGTTAGCACTCTGTGTCACAGATAATGGAGCGTGATGAACTGGCTGTTGAAAACATACGGTTAGAATATGAATACACACTTTAGAACCTTTCTTAGTATGCCATTTTTAGAGAAGTATAAGAACCAAAAAAATCCGTTGTAACGCAAGTGCGTTGCAACGGATTTGTTCTTATATCAATAAAAAGAAAGTTTTTTTATTCTTTATCCCACTCTTCTAATTTCACCCATGTAACTTCATGCTTGTTGCATGAGAGATGAATAATTTTAGAGTTCGGAATCTGTTTGAATTTTTCCAGTGTTTCATAATCTGTATCAGCCTGAAATTTGATGGTGCAGGCGAAGTTACGGCATTCACCGTGTTCAAGCCAGCGTTCTACAAGTGTGTAGAGGCGTTCCGGATAGCAGATAACGTCACTGAAGAGCCAGTCGATTTTTCCAGCATGGCGTGGATCAAGCCCGAATGCGCTGCCTGTACAGAAGTTAACGTTCGGCATTGAACCGATGCTCGGGGTGATTTCTGCTTTGTCGACGCTGAAAACATGTGCGCCTGTGTTGGCGATAACCCAAGTCCAGCCGCCCGGGCAGCTACCGAGATCAAGGCAGAGTTCTCCTTCTTTCGGGCTGCGTTCCAGTACTGTGAAAAGTTCCCACAGCTTGAGGTAGGCACGGGTTGGGGACGTTTCTTTGTCTTCTACAAAGTTGAGCTCACCATCAGGGTATGGGCTTGTGCAACGGCTTGCCGCGATGATGGTGTTAGCATCCCACAGAGTCCATGAGCCTAATGGTGCAGTAGGTTTTGGTGCGCCGTATTCAATGCGCTTTGCAGAAACATGTGGCAGCTTGGCTTGAATAAGTTTTGCACGGCGGTGGTTGTCCACAGTGTGCAGCCACCAGTTGCGCTGGATAGCTTTAAGCTGTTTTGCACCATCCCCGATTGAAGCAATAGGGATTTCGACAGGGTTTAACCAGATGTTTTGTGCCCATACGGTTTTCTGCACGCCACCTTTAGCGATAAACAGACGACCCTTGTGTGCAACAATATTTGTGAGCTCTTTTTCAAGCTCGTGTTCAAACCCGCGAGGGGCAAGATATAGCGTATTATTATTCATTGTATTCAAGTACCATTTTCTGCAAATTTTTGCGGCATATCGCCGGAACGAAGTGCGGTGTACCTTAATGGTACTAGATAGGGCAAGAACGAGAATGCGCTAAATGCGATAATCGTAAAAAATATTTATTTGTAACTCACTGTACTTATTGTGATGATCTTTTCCTATAGAATTTTAGACAAAGCGCATAAAAAAAAACGAGAAGTGCCTGCTCTGCACTTCTCGTTCTTTTTATTCCCCTCCGGTCAGCCGTTCCTGCTCAAAACAGCGCTGGAGCTATAAGGGATGAGGATGAAATTTATATGTAACGCTTAAAGCGTTTTCTTTTTTAAGGGGGGCGGCATGCCTGCCGCCCCAACGGGAGTAGGTGTTTCAGTCGTCTACTTTAAAGAGGTGTGCGTTATACACGTTCTTAAGTGTTAACGATGCTAGATCGTTAGATGGATACTTTTTATTGCTCTATATTAACAATCACGGAGTGTGATGTGATTGGTGTCGTTTGTTATTTCTTATATAGCAGGGAGCGTGCCAAAAGTGTGAAGTCTTTTAAATCAATATGTTATGATGTAAACAAAGTTCATTGGTTGTGCAACTTGTGCAATAAATAGCGTGCACAAATTGCGCTTTTTTGCACAAGGTGCACTTTTTTTTGGAGTTTCTGCATATTTTTTAAGAAGGTTGAGGAGTATATTGTGATTCTTTTTGAGTTCACGTATTTTGCGGAGATATTTTTTAGAATCTAGAATGCGGCATGTTCGCAGAACTCAGGAGAAATTATGCGCCCTAGGCACATTCCTTCTATATTACAGTTTACGAAATCAATTTGGCAGCCAGTAGCTGCAAGTTGGTGTGATGAAGGTATCGAAGCCATTGTTGTGGACGGAACCGTCGGTAACGGTCACGATACTATGTTTCTTGCTGATCTTATCGGCGAAAACGGGCATGTGTACGGTTTTGACGTGCAGAAGCCCGGGCTTGAGAATACTCGGGAGCGACTTGAACAAAAGGGGCTTGGGGAGCGTGCCACGCTTTTTCATGCCGGACATGAGACCGTAGGTGAACATCTTCCTGAAGGAATTGTTGTTGCTGGTGCCATGTACAACCTTGGTTATCTACCGGGGAGTGATCATGCGGTCATTACTCGCGCTGATACGACGATTACATCTTTGCAGCAGTTGTTACCTTTGCTTATGAAGAATGGTATTGTCACCGTACATATATATACGGGACATGAGGGTGGAGTTGTCGAGGGCGACAAAATTCAGGCGTGGTCGACGACATTGCCGTGGAATCAGTTCCGTGTGGCTCAGTATGATTTTCCGAATAAGAAAGTAAACAAAGAGCACTTGCTCGTTATCGAGAAGTTTTAAATTTATATACGGGGTAGGGTATGACTGAAGAGACTGTTTGGCCTGATAAGACTGATACTGATTTGTGGGAAGAGGTTCGTGCTGCGATTATTGAGAAGCACGGTGACCGGTTTGATGATGCGCACATGCGCAAGGCTTTTGATCTTACGTGTGATCATTTTGAAGATTATGTTTCGCGCAGCCGGTTCTTCAAGAAAGCTCTCATGAATTGTGTATGGGAACGGCCTATTATCTCCAAAGAGCAACAAGTCTACTAGAAAAATTGAGTCACGCCCGCACATCGCGACGTTACTTCGAAAAAGCTAAACTCTCGTGTAGGCTTACTACACGTCGAGCTTAGCTTTTTCTTGTGCCTTGCGCTGCACAGACGTGACTCAATTTTTCCGTTATGTACTTCGTACAGAGTGCGCACCCCTAGGGCACTTGTTCCCGCATGGTGTCAAAGACACACCAACGGTTGAATGCCGCTGCCAACAATATGTAATCAACCATGAATATGACATTGACCCTAGAGCGCTGACCAAACACTCCCCTAACCAGCCGATACATAATCGCGGTCAAGGGGGCGTCCCCCTTGCGGGTACAGGGCAGAGCCCTTGTCCCTCGGAGAGCCGTCGGAGACACCTTTGGTGCCGCCGTCGGAGACTCATTGAAGGTGCAAAGAAAATCAAAATTCAAAAATAAAAAAAGGGATGCAGTCGCATAAGCGATTGCATCCCTTTCGTATTATTTGAGAACAGCTTCGATTTAAACAACAAATCTATAAGAAAGCAAAAGAGTTGAGAGCAATAGATCTGAGAGCTTCATTCGAGGAGCTGTCTCAAAAATATTGTGATTACATTTCAGTAAGAACAGCGCCTGCTGATGCCTTCTTAGCATTTTCTTTTGCGAAAAACTCACGAGTTTCGTTCACTACTACACCGGAAAGACCGAGCAGACCGATAAGGTTCGGGATAGCCATGAGGCCGTTCACGATGTCTGCAAGAATCCAGATGAGATCAAGCTTGAGGAATGCACCGCAAGCGATGAGAGCAATGTAGATAAAACGGTACGGCATGATGGCTTTAACACCGAAGAGATACGCTGTGCAGCGTTCGCCGTAGTAGTTCCAGCCGATGATTGTTGTGAACGCAAAGAACATGAGACCGATAGTAACAGCGTACTTACCGATGTCACTTCCAAGACCCATTGCAAATGCGGAGTTTGTCATGGCTGCGCCTGCAAGACCCGGTGTGTTCCATGCGCCTGTGAGAACGAGCACGATACCTGTCATGGTACAAACGATAATGGTATCGAAGAAAGTACCTGTCATGGCGATAAGACCCTGACGTACGCAGGAATCAGTCTGTGCTGCGGCTGCTGCGATAGGTGCGGAACCAAGACCGGATTCGTTGGAGAACACGCCTCGGGCAACACCGTTACGCATTACCATAAGTACGGTAATACCCGTTGCACCGCCGAATGCTGCGGATGGATTAAACGCACTGTCGATGATGAGGCTGATTACAGCCGGAATCTCAGACAGGTTCAGTAAGATAACTGAGATGGAAGTAATGATGTAGAGAACTGCCATGAATGGAACAATGCGACTGGCTACAGCAGCGATGGAACGAATACCACCGAGGGTAACAACAGCAACGAGAACTGTAAGAAGTGTGGCAGTGAGCCAGATCGGGGAATCGAAGGTAAGCCTTGCAGCATCTGCAATAGCGTTAACCTGTGCGAATGTACCAATACCGAAGAAGGCAACACCGATACCGAAGAGCGCAAACATACGTGCGAGCAGCTTGTTGTTTAAGCCGCGCTCAAGGTAGTACATCGGGCCACCGGCCATCTGACCGTTTTCATCAACTACACGGTATTTGATAGCGAGCAGTGCTTCAGCATACTTGGTAGCCATTCCGAAAAATGCAGCAACCCACATCCAGAAAAGTGCACCCGGGCCACCAGCGGTGATCGCAGTTGCTACGCCGACAATGTTACCTGTACCGATGGTAGCGGACAAAGCCGTACACAGAGCAGCAAAAGGAGTAACGTCACCAGCTTTAGTGGAAGCTTTACGTGAAGCAGGGGAAAAAACGAGTTTTAACGCTTTTGGCAGGTGTACAACCTGTAATGCGCCAAGACGAATGGTGAGGAACAGGCCGGTTCCTACGAGTAGGATAAGCAGCGGTGGTCCCCATACGAGGGAATCAATTGTGTTGAGAAGTTCTGTAATATTTTGCATCTCGTCTCCTAAAAAATTAATTAATCAGGATGGATGAGATGAGTCTCTGAGCGGAAGGGAATAGATATGCGCAGCCACGGGCGTTGGATACACCTGTGCTGATACACCACTCTGTCCATGGTACCTGAGAGTTTCACCTTGCACAGCAAGGCTTGCTCCTTCGGTGCTTCGCAACATGCGAAGTCTCTCCAGAGGCTCGTCGGGAAGCAGTCCTTTTGCCTGAAAGATTTACTTCTTCGGCGGTGTCTTGCGACACTCTCTCCTGCAACCGTCATCCGAAATTGTGAAATGGCTGTTTATATAACCAAATAATTTTTTGCAAGGAGAAAGCGGTAAGAAAAGAAAGTAAGTACTCTATTTCAAGAAATCTTAATAAATAGAAAAAATTATTTCAATATATGCAAATTAAGTGAATTAGGTGCAAAATCAATCAGTTAATAGGTGAGAATTGAGTTTTTTGACAATAATGTAAGTAGACAGGGTTTCAAAGTGTGTCTAGAAAGGCTCATCAGTTGTCGAGATGTCCTTGTTTGATATGAATGAGGGCACAAACAATGTCGCTTGTTACTGTAAAGACTGGTGATGTTAGGCAGAAAAATTGTTGTCGCAATAAGGAAATTGAAGAAATGAGTTTGTTAGACAAGACGCACACAACAGAGGCTCAGCAGGGCAATGGTATTGCTTTGCTCCCCCTTCTTATCTTTCTGGTGCTTTTTATCGGCACAGGCTCTGTTCTGATGATGTCTGGTGTATCTATGGCGTTCTACCAGCTTTCAGCAACAGTGGCCGTGATTCCGGGAATCATGGTTGCATTGTGGATGGGAAGAGAATCTTTTGAAGAAAAAATTACTATCTTCCTTAAAGGCGCTGGCGACATAAACATCATGACCATGTGTGTCATCTACCTGCTTGCCGGTGGTTTTGCTGCTGTAGCAAAAGCGGTTGGTGGTGTTGATGCTACTGTAAACATGGGGCTCTCTTTAGTTCCTGCTTCACTCGTTTTGCCTGGTTTGTTTATTATCGCTGCATTTGTTGCGACAGCAATGGGTACCTCAATGGGTACTATCGCAGCAATCGGACCGATTGCCGCTGGCGTTGCTGGCCATTCCGATATGTCTATTGCACTGCTTATGGGTGCGGTTGTCGGGGGTGCAATGTTCGGTGATAACTTGTCTATGATCTCTGATACCACCATCGCAGCTACTCGTACGCAGGGTTGTAACATGCGTGATAAATTCCGCATGAACTTGCTGATTGCGCTACCTGCCGCGATTGTGACGATTATTCTTTATGCAACCACTGGTTCAACAGGCGCTGTTGCGAATGCAGGTGATTGGCAGTTCATTAAGGTGTTGCCATACCTTGCAATTCTTGGATTAGCTGTAGCTGGCGTTAACGTGTTTATCGTACTGACCACCGGTATTGTTTTCGCTGGTGCTGTGGGTCTTGCAACTCTGCCAGATTACGCACTGCTTACATTTGGCCAGGACATTTACAGCGGTTTTGTTGGCATGCACGAGATTCTCGTTCTTTCCATCCTCGTGGGCGGACTTGGTGAACTTATTCGTCATAACGGCGGCCTGACATGGCTTGTTCGTAAAATTGGCGACATCGCTAAACGCTTCAGCAAAACTGGTGAAAGCAAAAAAGCTGGTGAATTCAGCATCGCGGCTCTGGCTGCCTTGGCTGATGGCTGTATCGCTAACAACACTGTTGCGATTATTCTTTCCGGCGGCATGGCAAAAGAAATTGCAAAGCGCAGCGGAATTTCTGCAAAGCGTAGCGCAAGTCTGCTCGATATTTTCTCCTGTGTAGTACAGGGCTTGGTTCCTTACGCAGCACAGGTTCTGCTTGCCGGTTCCCTTGCAAAGGTATCCCCTGTGGATATCGCAGTGAGCAACTGGTACTGCCTGATCCTCGCATTTACCGGTGCAGCAGCTATCTTCTTAGGCAAACCGTCTGAACGATAGTTTTTGCCGACCTTACAAAGACCAATTCGAAGGGTTCCTTGCATACGCAGGGAACCCTTTTTTTTGCTATTTTTTAGATTGATATGGATGACGACACCTAAAATGGCTGCTTTTGCGCTCTTGATGCTCTTAGTCACCAGTATTCTCATTATAAATAGCTAAGAGCTATACAAAATAGCATTAAAATCATCTCGAGATACTTCGAAACTAAGTAATATCCTTACGATATTTCAGTTTTGAGGTGAGTATGAGTATACAATGTATTCGAGTGATCGTTGTTGCATGCTGCTTAACCTATAGCGTTACAGCATACGGTGTTACTTTTATCCCACCGGTTGCTCCACCAGATAGCGGTTACTGTTTTATTCAAAATTATGTCGATGTTGATCCTGAACACGGTGGTCAGGATTGTTATACCCATGCCCGAAGTTATGAGAAGCATAAGGGAACAGATTTTCGTGTGTCTTACGACGCAATGCTCGCAGGGGTCGATGTTCTCGTAGCCGCCAATGGTACGGTGCTTCGGACTCGCGACGGCATGGATGATGCCTTCTTTCAGGATGGAATGGTTGATGTTGAAGGCCGTGAATGCGGAAATGGCGTGATTATTGATCATGGAGATGGATGGCAGACCCAATATTGTCATTTGAAGAAGGACTCTGTTCAGGTTGTTCAGGGAGAATCGGTAAAGGCGGGCAGTGTGCTTGGTCAGGTCGGCCTTTCTGGAAAAACAGCGTTCTCGCATGTGCATTTTCAGGTAATCTGCCGTGGTGAGATCGTTTGCCCGTTTTCTGGTGCACGGTTGGAGTCAGTGGAAACAGAGAATGCGACAGGATTGCAGAAGATAGAATCCGGCACTTCCTTATGGCAAAACGAATCAAACGAAGTATTGCAATATGTCCCGTCTCAATTGTTGAAGGTTAATTATTCAACGTCGCCTCCACGTTCTGCGCGGGAGATTCTTCAACGTCCTAATTACATTGAAACGGTAAAGGCAGGACGTAACCCCTTTGTTTTTTCTGTGGTTACAGCGATGCTTCGGAAGGGCGATTTGCTGATTCTTAGATTGAAAACTGAAGCAGGAACGTTGCTTGCGGAGAAAGTTGTAAGTATTTCTTCGTACACTGCACAGCGGGTCGATTGTATTGGACGCAAGAATTCTGCAATGTATGCACATATGGAATTAGAAGGCATTGTAGAATTACGGCGGGGGAATGTGCAGGTTTTTGAGCACAAATCTCGCGTTTCGGTGCAATAGCCGTTCGAGCAATGCCTCTTCTGTAGGGGCTTTTTTTTTTGTTCTCGTTTTCAAAATGTAAAAACCGCAAGGCATGGAGGGAATGTTTGAAGTTGAAGGCTATAACGTAGCTATTAATCCAGAATATAAAGAAAAAATGAGATGATAACTGATGATAGCCTTGCAATGAGCAAGGCTTTTTTTATGTTAAATTACAGTATATTGAGCGTTATTTTTTAATTTTGCAAGAGCCTATAACGCGTCGGCGTGGCGAAAAATCTATAACGCCAAAAGGAGTCAGTATTTCATTGGGTTTTGATTACGGGGCAGAAAACGGGCGAAATTGTGTTGAGCAAGCTGTACTCTCTGCTACAATGGCGATGAAAACTGTTAGTGGATCGCGAGATGCTTGTTCTGAATGTTGCAGCACAAAGTTTCGTATTCAAGATCTTTTAATAATAAAGATGTTGTAGATAAGTTACTTTCTGTGCGTCATCATGGATGTGCTGCAACAGTTCAGGATTCTGGTATAAAAGGAGAGAATTATGCGACAGGAAAAGCTTATTGCTATTGCATTTGTAGTTGCAGCATTGATTTTTTCAACTGTAACATACTCATTTGCTGAAAGAGTTATCGTAATCCAGAAACTGACTCCCGTTAGTGTACAGACGGTCGATATCAGTATGTACCGTGTATCCCCTTGTAATATTGGTGCGGTCGTCGTCCGGCCGATGATGCCGCGCCCACGGGGATACCAACCAATGTACATGTCTCCGATATGTCCACGATACATGATGATGTGTCCTTGCACGAAAGCATATCCAGACGTAAGTCGAATTAGGACTCACGGAAGTGAAAGAGCAGCGATGGTCCCTAATCTTCATAACAGAACATATGGGGTTAAATACCATAACCTGCATGGAGATTATGTTGCTCAGTAACTGGTAATGACGGCTGTGTCCGTACCCTGCCTTATGTAGCGGCTAGTGGCTATTTTAGGTCGCGCAGGGTGTTAATATACATGAAGCCCCGCATACTATACTATGCGGGGCTTCTCTATGTGACTGCGTTTGCAGTGCGGGGGTATGCAGTAGATTCAGTTACTATCTGGATAAAGAATCCAGACGTTGTGCCAGTTTTGAAAGATCCTTAACGTTTTGAGCAGATTCTTGCATTTCTGTCGTAACGCTTCCTACAAGGATATTG
Organism: Halodesulfovibrio sp. MK-HDV; assembly: GCF_009914765.1. Taxonomy (NCBI): domain Bacteria; kingdom Pseudomonadati; phylum Thermodesulfobacteriota; class Desulfovibrionia; order Desulfovibrionales; family Desulfovibrionaceae; genus Halodesulfovibrio; species Halodesulfovibrio sp. MK-HDV. The sequence goes on from NZ_WYDS01000004.1 coordinate 46,241, forward strand.
ATATCTTCCATTGCGCGGGTCATCTGCTCAGAAGTGGAAGACTGTTCTTCTGCTGCAGTGGCAATAGTTCCAATTTGACTGGCAGCCTCATTCGCAAGGCCTACGATTTCGGAAAGGGCGTTTCCCGATTCGTTTGCAAATGATGTAGCTGTTTCTACGAGCGTCATAGTATCTTGAGTTGTCTGTATTGAAGCGACAGCATGTTGTTGAATAGCAGCAATCGCGCGGTTTACTTCCTGAGTTGCCGTCATGGTTTTTTCAGCAAGCTTACGGACTTCATCTGCAACAACAGCAAAGCCTCTTCCTGCATCTCCTGCACGCGCCGCTTCAATGGCGGCGTTCAGTGCCAGTAAGTTTGTCTGATCTGCAATATCTGAAATGACACCCAGTACCGTTCCAATTTCATCTGCCTGAGAGCCGAGCTGCGTCATGGCACCATTCATGGTGTCTGCATGCTGGTGGAGGCTTTCAATGGATTCAATTGCATTTGAAACAATGTTTGCTCCCTGTTCTGCCCGTTCTCGCGTGGCTTCTGACTGCTGGGCAGCCCGTGAAGCGCTTTGCGCAACTTCAAAAACAGAAACGTTCATCTGCTCCATTGCGGTGGAGGTTTCACGAATACGCATTTGCTGAGAATCAACGGAGCCGGAAACATCAGTAATTTTTGATTCCAGTGACGTAGCAGAATCCAGCAATTCGTGCGCTACCTCTTTTGTTTCTTCGTAAACACCTTCGATAGTGAAGAGCTGCTGATTTATTTCACGCTCGGAAATAACAAGATCTGTCACGTTTCGAGCAACTTCGATGTATCCGGCACGATTACCTTCAGCATCATACAAAACATCTGCCACAGGCTGAATGTAAATAGGGCCTTCTTCGCCTGGGACGGTAATGATGTCCGCGACCACACGTTTCTGTGTTCGTTTTACTTGCTCAATAGGGCAATTTGAAGTCGTACATACTTCAGTATTGAACACATCATGACATTGCAGGCACATGAGTCCTTGCTGGTCTGTTCGCGCGGCTTCTTCCACTGCTTTGTTGGCAAGCAGCAGGTTGTAGTTGTCATCAACAGCGAAGATAGGGTCCGGAACAGTATTCAGAACGTTTTTGAATCCTTCCATCTCATTCAGCATGGTTGTGAGGCGTTCCATGAGGGTGTTGAACCAAAGAGTCAGGTCGCCCACTTCATCTTCCTGATTTACGGTAATGCGGTCTTTGAGATCAGCCTTGTCTTCGGCGAGCATTTGGATTTTTGTTGTGATGCTGTTGAGTGGTGCAGTGATATATTTTTTGAGCACTAAAATTATACCTAGAAGCGGTAGCAGTAGGATTGCTGCAAGAGTTGTTGCCAGTGATGTGTTTGCTGTGCTGGCAAGGCTGAGCGCTTCTGAAGAATCAATGGCACCAATGAGTGTGCCGATGCGTTGCCCTCTGTAATCTAGCATCGGGGAGCCGATTAGCGTGTAGTTGCCAATCCGCTCGGATGTTTTTTGACGTGATGCCGTGGCGAGAAATTGCTCAGATACCATTTCTACAAACGGCTGATTGTCCGAATTTTTGTTTACAAGAATGGTATTGTAGACAGACGGATACTTTGATGAATTATTAAGGCGTGTGGTAATGTTGAGGAACTTTTTGTCCATAAAGAGCATCATAGGGATGTTCTTTTGTTTTGCGATGTCGAATACAGACGCAAAGCTTTTAAGGACTTCGGCAGAACCTACGGTGACGCCGTTATCGTCTTTAACCGGAACAATGCCGCGCATGACAAATCCGCCGCGCCCAAGCTCAATGCCGCGAACAGGGGCACCTGTGCTGTTTACATCCAGCACTGTGCGTCGGAATGAAGAAATGTCGTCAGAAATATCAACCCAGCTTCCGTTCTTTTTTGTCTGTTTTTTACGCCAAAGACGGACAAGACTTCTGCCGTTGGGCAGGTGAAAGTGCAGCTTCAGTTTTTTGCCTGTTGTAGCTTTATAACTTGTTAGCTGTGGTGCGAGTTCGTTACGAAGCATTGTACGGGCTTCTTGTGACTCTATTGATGTAGCATCATCAATATCTCCTGTATGAGCAAGCTGATAAGCAGCCAATACTTCTGGAGAACGTGCAAATAGGGATGCAGTTTCTTGAGCAGATACACTTACCTGATCAATGTTTTTTTCAATAGCAATGAATGTATCATCAATAATGTATTCAAGATTATGCTGTTGAATAGCTATAAAACAGTTACTGATGAGAATGTAGCTTATGATACCAAGTATCGGTACCAATATCATCTGGGGAAGAGAGAGTTTCCAAAAAAGTTTCATAGCGTAACCTCCATCACAGTTGTGCTATTATGGGCATATGTTGTGCGTTAAAAATATGCCGCATGGAATAAGTGATGCATTAAACAAATTTAGCTGCTGAAAATTGCTTTGTAATAGCGTGCAGTGTAATAAATAATCAAAAAACAATGTAATAGTTATTTTTACATTGTGAAATTTTTAACAATATGTACAGCACTATTTACTACTGTGGAGGTAGGTTATGATGAAATAGAGGTTTTTTTGTGACAATAATCACAATATAAAGTTTTTTAACATTCGGGCGATAAAGTTCTGTGTCGGGAAATTGGACATAAAAAAGCCTCTAGTCTTTACTAGAGGCTTTTTTTGTTTTCTGTCAGCGGGAACTGATAGTGTGATGCACGAGTTGGCTGTAAATAAAACTTGAGCCGCTTGCTCTATGGCTTGAGTCTGCTCGACCGCAACTGCGCTGCTTTATGTGCTGAATAAGAATATGGCAGCGAGAATAGGGACGAGATCTGTCCCTTCAGTCGCTGAAGATAGTAGCTTTACGCTACAAGGTTTCGCGCAAAGGCAAGAGCACGTTTTTCAGTGTCTTCAGGACGGTTGCCGTCAATAGTACATTTTTCAATGAACAGTTCGCCAACGTTCTGAGTTTTGTAGAATGCCTGAAGCTTATTGAAAGCAAAGCCTAACCCTTCAGCATTGTTTTCGTACGTACCGCCGCCTGTGAGCAGAACAGCCTGACGCTTACCTTCGAGTAACGACACATGATTTGGTTTATGGTAGTTGCAGACAAGGCTCCAGCTTCTGTCCATAAGTGCTTTTACCGGTGCTGTGTAGCCCCAGAAGTATGTCGGAGATGAGAAAAGAGTCACATCAGCGTCGATCATTTTTAGTAGAATTTCTTCTGCATCATCTTTCTGAATACAGTTAATTTCTGTTTCAGATTCTTTGCATTTGGCGCAACCAAGGCATGGTTTGATATCTTTTTTTGTCAGGTTTATGCGTTCTACTTCATGCCCCATTGTACGTAATTCATCTTCCACCCAGCCAAGAATAGTTGCGGTGTTACCGTTTGCTCTGGCGCTGCCGAGCAGTGTTACTATTTTCATTGTAATTCCTTGTAATTTGAATGGTCGATTAGAGGTGAAAAAAGCTATGCAGAAAATGCACTGTAAATTCAATGTTCAGCAGTATATTGCGGTTCAAGAATACTGACAATTCCAAATTGTCATTTGCAAAAGTTTTCTGCAATACATAGAAAATAGTTACTTGCGCACTCGCGCCGGAGAACAAAGAAAGCGCATAAGCGCACGTTAAGTTGGGAGAGATTGGATGACGTTAAGCGTTTGGGTTTCACTGGTATTAATTTGTATTCTCGGAGCAATGTCTCCGGGGCCTAGTCTTGCTGTTGTAGCAAAAAACTGTCTAGGCGGTAGCTGGAAGAATGGTGTTGTAACTGCGTGGGCGCACGCTTTGGGTGTGGGAATGTATGCGCTGGCTTCCGTTCTGGGGCTTGCTATTGTTTTGCAGCATAACCCAAACCTGTTTAAAGGAATTGCATATCTTGGCGCTGGCTATCTATTCTGGCTGGGGATAAACGCTGTTCAGTCTAAAGGCGGTGTTGCTGCGAAGCTCACAGCGGGCGGGCAGAGCTCTTTGCTTCAATCTGCTCGTGACGGGGCTATGATTTCGATGCTTAATCCTAAGCTTGCCTTGTTTTTTCTGGCTTTGTTCAGCCAGTTTGTAGCAGCAAGTAATGCTTCAGAAAGCAGAGCGATTGTTATAGCTACACCGATGCTGATTGACGGATTGTGGTACACAATAATCAGTTTTTTACTCACCAGACCGAGTATCCTTGAAAAGATCAAAGCACGTGCAGTGATGGTGGACAGATTAACTGGTGTAGTTCTTATTGGATTAGCATTGCGAGTTGTCTACACCATTTAGACCTTATGTTTATTATATAGATTTTCGAAAAAGCCTGAATGTATCATTCAGGCTTTTTTTTGAAATTTGCATTGGGGTTTATCCGATCAGTGTAACCAGAACGATTAAAAAGAGTAATTTGAATACATCAAGTGACTCAGTCGTTTCAACTGGGGAATCGCTTTGATCGGGGCAATTGTAACAACTAGGTATTACGGGATGCTTATTAGACCGGCTGTGAGCGCTTTGGCTACTGCCTGAATTCTAGTTGTTGCGCCTAATCGTTCTTTTGCAGAATCAATGTGCATTTTTACAGTATGATGACTAATACCGATTTTATCTGCAACTTCGTGAGAAGTAAGTCCACCAGCCAGCCATGTAAGGCATTCCTGCTGACGGGGAGTCAAAGATATAGCGTGCGTATTTTTTGATGTCAGAACATAGAGTCGCTCGTGTGCTGTGCTTGATACGAGAAGCAGTTCTAAAATTCTGTCAGTCGGAACATCATTAAGTTGCGAGACTGTTTCAGGGAAGCAAACGTTAATACCACCTATACGTTTATTGTTGTAAAATGAAGGCATTGTGATGCCGCTGCTATAGTTGAACTCAGACGTACTTATCTGAATGAGTTTTTGCGCTTTTTCGCAAAGAAGCGGATTACCAATATCTTGATCACATCCATATAATAACGGGCCATTGCCTGTAAGGGTGTGATTAATAATAGAGTCATACTCGATTGCGTTGGTTTCTATGTAGTTGCGGTGCCACCATTCGGGTACCGTAGAAAACCAACTAATATTGCTATTAGTATTTTTAAACCAAGTATGAAGCTGGGCTACTCCCATATGTTTTGCATATTCAACAAATTTTTCCCACAAATAGTCATGGGAATCAGAAGTAACAATTGTTTCTAATATCTCGTACAGTTTGTCGTTCATTTCAGTCTCCCATTGCTGGATATGAAAGGCTGTGTGACCTCCCTGTTTAGGGAGGTGTTTTAAGCAACGTTATGATGTATAGGTGTGCACACCATTACGTGTCGAAGTTGCAGTGCATGTAAGCGAGTAAGTTGCTTTCTCGCGAGCCTGTTTCTTCGGCATATAGTTCAGATTGTTAGATCCATTTATATACGCGTGTCAGCACGGTTTATGTGGCGTGTGATACCAGCATTAGCCCATAAAACATGCTGTGCTTTTCCTTTTAATGCTTTGTTTAGAAGTATTGCCCCTCTATACCCTTGGTAGGTGTGGCGTTTTTTATCTACCAGGCGGTTTATATCGACACAGAACGTATATGTAGGGAAAGTGGATCAACTTAGGAGCCGTTGTGTCTCTCAACGGCTCCTTAATTTTAAATATTCTTTTATTTTCTGCCAATAAAATTAGCAAAAAAACAAAAAAAGACCGGACAAATCGTTGTTCGGTCTTTTTTTATATGATTTGAAAAGTCGCTAAGCTTTTTTCAGGAAGCAAGTCTTAAGGACGATCTGTCCTTTACCTACGCGACATTCAATGTGTTCTGGATTAGAAGTAGTCTGAATTTTTTTGATAACAGTTCCGCGCTTCAGAGTCATGGAAGCACCTTTAACTTTAAGGTCTTTAATTACAAGAACGCTATCGCCGTCGTTAAGAACGTTGCCGTTTGAATCTTTAGTTTCCATACAATCCTCTTTTTTATAACGTCGGTAGTATCCTACCGGTGTGTTTTTTGCTCGCGCCGATTATGGCAGATGTGGCAAACAAAAGAAAGTTGTTTGAAGCTCCTGATTATTAAGCAACTACTGCAACAGGCGGTGGAAAAACCCTGTCGTAGACTATGTTGTATCCAAACGCATATACAGGAACAAACGCTGCAAAACCGATATCAACCATCAATGCTTTCATGAATGGGAAGTTGAGCATCAGCATAACAGCTGGAACCGTGATAACTAACAGTGTTATCTCAAAAAGTATTGCGTGGAATACTCGGAGCATTCCACTTCGAGGATAGAGCGGTTTGTTGAACCGAACCAATGCGTGATCGAACAGGTAGTTGTACATGTAGTTCCATGATGCACCGGCGAGACTGAGCATAACGCTCATGGCGCCAATCTCTTCTACCGGTTTGCCCAGCGCGAAAGTCATGATTGGAATACAGAGTAGTAAAAGGAAAAATTCAAAGAGAAGTGTGTGACGCAAACGGTCTTTAGGGGTACGCATTACAATAGTCATGTTGAAAGCCTTTATTATTGCTGATTTTGTTTTTTACACGAATCATTATTCTTTTTATTCAACAGATATATATCTCTTGAAAAGAGATTGTTCTAATTAGATACTATCCGAAAAGCGGATAGATAAAATCAGAAACGCGGTCGGCAGGAGGGTGAGGTGCTATTTTCTATTGAACAGCTAGAGGCTTTTGTGGCGGCAGTGGAGCATGGGTCGTTTTCAGCAGCAGCCAGATATTTAGGCAAAGCGCAGAGCAGGGTAAGTACGTCGGTTGCGAACTTGGAAATTGATCTAGGCGTGACTTTATTTGATCGTTCAGGAAAATTTCCTGTGCTGACCAGTGAAGGCGAACGGATGTTGAGCACCGTGCGGGCTGTGCTGTACCAGTGCAGAGTTGTCACAGATACAGCAGATCAGATTATTGAAAAGCCACAGGTTCTGCTTAGGCTGGCGGTAGAGGAGCTTGTTTCTTCTGAAGTCATCGGCGGCGTTCTGGCGGAATTTTCAAAAGAGTTCGACTATATTCAGGTAGAGGTGCTGTGGGCTGCTATTGGTGACGTAAAAGAATTGGTCCTGAAAGATAGAGTGGATGTAGGTATTGCCATGCCTGCATCTGGCCTTCCGGACGAGGAGTGTTCATGGGAGCAGCTTGGCAGTGAAAAATTTTGGCCTATGGTCGGTTCAGTGCATCCCCTTGCAAGATTAACTTCTGTGACTGCCGATGACTTATGGGAGCACACGCAACTAGTTGCTTCGAGTAAAGATGGAGTGCGCGAAGCAGATTCAGGGTTGTTCAGTGAGAAAACATGGTTGTGTGAAGACAGCCAGTTGATGATAGATCTAGCCCGTCGCGGTGTGGGCTGGGCATGGCTTGCAGAATCGCAGACATTGCGGCTGCGTCAGCGAGAAGAAATGGTTTCGTTGCCCCTGACGTTTTTACAGGAAGGCTACAGCAATTCTTTTTATCTGTTGTGGAAAAAAGACTATCCGCTACGTCCTGCCGAAAAGTGGTTGGCAGCGCGATTGCAGAATGTGCTGACATAACGATATGTCATGTTTAGCATTCATTAGTTCAGTCCTTAAAGGTAGATACAAAAAAAGGCGGACAACTTACTGAGTAAGTTGTCCGCTAAAATATGGAGCTCTCAAGCAGAATTGAACTGCTGACCTCATCCTTACCAAGGATGCGCTCTACCAACTGAGCTATGAGAGCTTCTATAAGAGACCTTGACTGTGTCTAAGGTCAATAGTGCTGTATTGTGAGCACGAGTAACGTGCTGCGAAGAGGGTGTTTATATGGAACGCATGTAGCCGTCAACAAGAAAAAGTTTTTTTACTGTAAAAAACTCAAACTAGGACTCTTCCTGTGTTTTTTCGACTGAAGGTTCACTTTTAGCGTTTGTTTTTTTACCGACAAATTCGAGCCAACGTTGTAATTGATAGTAAAATCCTGGAACAAGTAGCGGGGCAAAGAGCGTTGCGGTGATCATACCGCACATTACGGCGATACCAAGAGAGTGTCTGCTTGCAGAACCCGGACCGGATGCTACCACCAAAGGTGAAACACCAAGTATAAAGGAGAACGCTGTCATAAGTACAGCGCGGAAACGTAGCTTTGAGGCGGAAAATGCTGCTTCTTTAGCTGTTTTGCCTTCTTTGTAGAGATCCATTGCAAATTCAACAATAAGAATAGATGTCTTGGCAGCCATACCAATTAGAAGAATTACCCCTACCTGCGCATAGATGTTGTTGCTCAGTTCATAAATAGGTGCCCAGTAGTGGATACCCGCGATTGCGCCAACAATTGCTAAAGGAACAGACCCCACAATGGCGATAGGCATAATCCAGCTTTCGTACTGCGCCACGAGGAACAGGTATACGAAAGTGAAGGAAAGAAGAAAAATGAGCGGTGCAAGGTTGCCTGCTTCAATCTCCTGAAGAGAAAGTGCTGTCCATTCAAATGTATAGCCGGGGGGAAGCTTTTGGGAAAGTTTTTCCATAGTTGCGATGGCATCACCGGAGCTATATCCGAGTGCCGCTCCGCCATTGATAGCTACAGTGCTATAGAGGTTGTAGTGGAATACCTGCGCAGGGCCGAGGATCGGGCTGATTGCGGCAACGGAACTGACCGGAACCATTTCATCTTTGCCGTTGCGTACGTAGAAAAGTCTAAAGTCTTCAGGCGTGGCACGGAATTGTGCGTCAGACTGAATATTAACCTGATAGATTTGTCCTTCCTTCACAAAGTCATTCACATATAAAGATCCGAACTGAGCTTGCAGTGTTGCGTAAATATCTCCAAGGGAAATTCCCAGAACCATCGCTTTGTTTCTGTCTACCTCAAGGAAATATTGAGGAACATCTGTGCGGAAAGTGGTGTATGCCAGCTGTACTGCGGGATCTTGTGTTGCATCAAAGGCAAGTTGCTGAGCAACTTTGGCGATGTTTTCCGGCGGACGACTTAATGTATCCTGAAGCTGATATGCGAACCCGTTAGTGGTACCGATCCCCGGAATAGCCGGCAACTCAAATGCCCTGAGTGATGCATCAGGGTATTTTCTGTATAGCTTGTTAGCTTCACGCATAATACTTCGTAGCGTTGCTCCGTCCGGCCTGCTGTCCCAATCTTTCAACATGACAATAATGAGGCCGGTGTTGGACAAGTTACCGGAAAGAAAACTACGACCGGAAACTGTAATTACTCGTTCTACGCCGCTCACTGTTTGGGTTATATCTGTAATTTCAGTCAAAACTCTCTGGGTTCTATTTAATGATGCAGCTTCAGGAAGTTGAGCATCAACAAAGAAGAACCCCTGATCTTCATTCGGAATAAATGCAGTTGGAGTATTGTTGTACAAATAACCTGTGAATCCGAAGATAGCGACTATTGCCACAAGTATGAGAAAGCCTCTACGCAGGATGAACGTAATAACTGTTCCGTATCGTTCTGTTGACCATTTAATGGCGCGATCAACTGGTCGTAGGAAAAAGATAGGCTCAAGCTGTCCTTCTTTAAGGATGAGTGAGCATAGTGCAGGGCTTAACGTAAGTGCATTTACCGATGAAATAAGAACAGACACGGAAATTGTTACAGCAAATTGTCGATATAAGCCGCCGGTAATGCCCGGCATGAACATAACAGGAACGAATACAGCCAGCAGAACAAGTGTAGTTGCAATGATCGGGCTTGTTACTTCTGACATGGCGATGCGTGCCGCCTCTTTTGGCGGCAATTTCGAGTCTACCATATGCCGTTCTACGTTTTCGATAACCACAATGGCATCGTCAACGACGACCCCGATGGCAAGCACAAGTCCAAATAGCGAGATGGTGTTAATGGAATATCCAAGGGCCTGCATGACGGCAAAGGTGCCGATGAGGGATACCGGGATAGCTACTGTTGGAATAAATGTGGCGCGTACGTTTTGCAGGAAAAGGAAAACAACCAGAATAACAAGCAATACGGCTTGAAGAAGTGTGGTCACAACTTCATCAATGGAGCGGCGGATAAATATTGTTGTATCGTAAGGAATTAAGTAATCGACTCCGTTAGGAAACTGTTTGGATAGAACTTCCATTCTTTTGTAAATATTATCTGCAATATCCAACGCATTGCCGTTACTTGTCTGATAAACAACAACAAATGCCTGCGGCTTATTATTCAGATTTGCATATGAGTCATACGACTTGTCACCTAGTTCTGCGCGTCCGATATCTTTGACACGAACAATCGCTCCATTGGGCGATGTGCGAAGAATGATGTTGTTAAATTCTTCTGCGGTAACTAATCGCCCCTGAGCCTGTACGGTGTATCTGAACTGTTGCTGCGGAACATTGGGACCGCCGCCAATACTACCGGCAGCAACAATAATGTTCTGTTGTTCCAGAGCATCTTGAACATCGGACGTGGTCATGCGGTACGATTCCATGAGCTTTGGATTAAGCCAAATACGCATGGAATATGGCGAACCGAAAATCTGTACGTCTGAAACGCCGTTAATTCGTTTAAGCGGGTCAACAATAAATTGTTTTGCGTAGTTGTTTAGAAACAGGCTGGAGTACGTGTTGTCCGGTGAAATAATGCTGACACCGAGCAGCATGGTTGTGGACTGTCTTTTAACAGTTACGCCCAGCCTTCGGACTTGTTCCGGAAGGTTAGCTAACGCCTGTGAAACTCGGTTTTGTACGTTTACCTGCGCAATATCCGGATCAGTTTTGGGGGCGAAGGTAATTGAAGTTGTAGATGTCCCTGTGGTGTCGGCGGTAGACGATATATAAATCATGTCTTCAACACCGTTGATATTGTCTTCGAGGGGTTTGATGACCGTACGTTCTAAAATTTCAGGACTCGCACCTGGGTAATTAGCCGTTACAGTAACAACTGGCGGTGTAATATCTGGATATTGAGCAACAGGGAGTACTATCAGCGCCAAAGAGCCCACAAGGGTAATGACGATGGCTATGACAATGGCGAACTTTGGCCGGTCAATAAAGAAATGACTGATTGTCATACTCAGCTCCCACTATTTGGCGTGGCAGATGGTGATGTTTTCTTGGATGAATTGGTTGGTGGTAAAATCGTATTCGGTTTAGCCGGAGGTAACGGCTTTGCATTTGGATCGGCGTCAGATGACGTATTTTTTTTGTTCGGATCTGTTTCAGTCCAACGCGGGTTTTCAGGAGTACCTTTTTTTGAACCGGTTTTTTTAGGAACAATTTTCGTCGGACCGGAGCCGCTTTTTTCCTTTGCTGAATGTTTTGTAATAACACCTGTTTTGGGGTCAACATTAACAAGGTGTGGATCAACAGGTTTGCCCTGCTGAACTTTTTGTAATCCTTCTACAATAATACGTTCTCCGGCATGGAGCCCGCTTATTACAACCCACATTGCATCAAGGCGCATTCCCAGTTCAACTGTACGGGATGTTGCAACATTATCTTTATCCACAACGACAACGGTGTAACCGGATTGGTTTTGCTGCACGCTTGATTGCGGGATGACAGGCATAAGTTTTTTTTCAGCATCTTCTACAATAACAGATACATACATTCCGGAAAGAAGTAGACTGTCAGGGTTCGGAAAAACACAGCGCAAATCAATTGTGCCGGTATCTTTATCAATAAATGGCTGTGCGAAATCCAGCTTTCCTTCCAGAGGGTACGAAGTGCCGTTAGGAAGCTTGAGCATAAATTTTAATTTTGGTGATGATCCGTAACCCCATTTTTCACGGTATGTGACGACGTCTTTTTCATCCACAGTGAAATACACGTAGATTGGGTCAATGGAATAAATAGTCGCCAGTGTGCCGCTTGAAGGGGAAATCAGGTTGCCGACGGAGTACACAATTTTACTTATACGGCCTTTGAACGGGGCAGTAATAGTGGTGTATCCAAGATTGATGGCAGCAGAATAGACCTGTGCTTTGGTTGCATCGACTTCCGCTGCGGCTTGTCGTTCTGTACTGGTGTATGCATCCAACTCAGATTTACTGATATTTTTTCCTGCATACAGCTCTGCGCCGCGTCGGAGATTTTGTTTTGCTTCAACAAGGGCTGCTTTTGCTTTTTCAACATTAGCCTTTGCCAGTTGAAGATCGGCTTCAAACGGTTTGGGGTCTATTTTGAAAAGTACCTGATCTTTTTCGACAATATCACCTTCTTTGAAACCCTGTGTTAACAAAAAGCCTTCCACGCGTGACTTAATCTGCACGATATCTTTTGAATCAACACGCCCCACGGCGTCCCATTTATTGGCGACTGGATATTCTGAAACAGAAATAACATCCACACTCGGTGCAGGGCGTTGTTGCGGAGCGCCGTTATCGGAACAGGCTGCAAGTGTGAATACGCACATGCAACATACCGCTAAGGATAATATTTTCTGATGGTAACAAACTGCCATGCCGCCTCCGGATGATGTCTCAATACTTTTAAAGTCACTGATCTTCGGAATAAATGGAAAGCTGACGAGTTGAAGAAAATGTCAGACAGTGTGGCATGTTACCATAGTTTCTATACAAAGCTAAGAGAGAAGTGTGTTATATCCATGAGGCAAAATAAAAAATACAGGGAACTAAGTTCGTTTCGAAGATTAATTGAAATATCAAATAGTTATTTAAAAACCTGTAGAGTTGACAATTGGGGATAACTGGTATGAATTAGGGAGCGTTTTCCGTATCAAGGATATAATGCGCTTTTTTGGGTGCTCTTCACACTTTCTTGAGCCTTGAACTTGCGTGATCATTGTATATTGTTTTTGTGAGGTCTATTTTGAATAACACGGCTATTTGGCAGCGACATCCATATCTTGTGGCTGCTGCGATTATTGTATGCACAACTTGTATTCGCATCGCGTTTTTATCGAGTAATCAGCTTGATCTTGTGTACGACGAAGCCCAGTATTGGGATTGGACTCGTCACATGCAGTTTTCTTACTACTCCAAAGGACCTCTGATTGCATGGATCATTAAAGGTTGGACAACGCTTTTTGGTAACACACAGTTTGGTGTTCGTTTTGGCGCTGTTTTTAACTCCTTTTTGACTCAAGGTATTCTGTTGTACGGCATGGGACACATAATGAAGCGTCCGATTGCAGCCCTCTGGGCAGTAATTCTTGCCAATACAATTCCATTGTTCCTCGCTTCCGGCGTATTGATGACAACAGACAGCCCTCTACTTGTGTGCTGGCTTACGTCTCTATTCGCAATCTACGCTGCCAGTGAAAATCCAGAACGAAAAGCACCGTATGTAATACTCTGTATTGCGGTGGCTCTTGGAATCCTTGCTAAATACATGATGCTTGCCATGGCGGGTGTTGTGTTCTTTTATTGTATCGGGCTGTGGCGCAGAAAGATGCTTAGTCCCGTGTTTGTAAAGCGTGCAGCCATTGCCATTGCTATTGGCACGGTTATCGGTTTCTTGCCGATTCTTATCTGGAATATGCAGAACGACTGGGTGGCTTCCGCCATGTTGCCAAGCTTGCAGGGGTTACCTCCACTGCTAGTGCAAAACCGTTTTTCCGTTTTGACCGCTTTCCTGAATATTTCGCCTCTCAGATCGGCTTAATAACCCCGTGGTGGTTCGCTTTCCTTATCTTTGGCGGTTGGACTGCTCTTAAACAGGGGTGGACGAAAAAAGGCGCCGAAGCTCTCGGAGATGATAGCCGGGTGCGTCAGGCACTCTTGTTAAGTGTTGGTTTCTGGATGTTGTGGTGCTTCTTTATTTTCTGGAGTTTCCATACCCGCATCTATCCGAACTGGTCCGCAATGAGCTACGCAGCGGGCATTATGCTTGCGGCACTGGCTGCTGAGCAGGGACATGTTTGGGGCAAAACTGCACTGGTTATCCGCAGCAAACGCATTCCGCTTCGTAAAATGGGCGTTATTATCGGGGTAGTGCTGTTTCTTGTGATGCATTCACTGGGAGAACTGCCGTTTAGAACCCGTTCTTTTAACCCTGCTATGCGTTTGATGGGTTGGACAGATATGTCCAGTAAGCTTCAGGAGCTTACTGATAATATGCCGGACCCTGATAAAGTTTTTTATTTTTCTGACCGCTATGGTGTGACTGCAAACCTTTCATTCTACGCACCTAAGCAGCCGCAGGCGTTTTGCGCGGATTTCGGACGTCGAAAAGCACAATATGACCTGTGGGAGACCCCTGAAGCCAAAAAGGGCTGGGACGCAATATTTGTCCGTCATAAACCTATTGATCTTCAGCCACTTAAGAAGCTGTTTGAATCCGTCGAAGTTATGGAGTATCAAACAACGCATACGAATGGCTACGGTCCCAAATATTATATTGCTATCCTAAAAAATTATAACGGCGAATGGCCAAAACGTGACAGCGGAAGTTATTAATGACTGCATCTATCTCTACGAAAATTGATCCAACTGTTTGCGAACGTTGCGCAGAAAAATACGACACCTGTTGTCATGCAGACCCCCAAGATATCGAGCTTTGCTTCCCTTTGTCGGACGCAGAGTGGGCTAAAGTTAAAGCGGCAGCTCCTGACGTTTCAGGGGCAAATGACGTTATTAACACGCCTGAATTTATCAAGACATTAAAACGACTTTTTCCTCATGATGGATTAAAAATAGATACACAATTCCCTGCAAACGAGACTCATAGGGTTCTGCAATCCAATGAAAAGGGATATTGTGTTTATCTGACAGAGCAGGGGTGTAGACTCCCGAGAGAAGCGCGCCCATGGTTCTGCCTGCTGTTTCCCTTCTGGGTACGCGGCAAAGAGTTGACTATGTTCACGGCACAAGGGTGTCTTGTATGCCGTGAAACCGACACCGTAGAAGAATCGCTGGAACTGCTAGGAATGGACAAACCCCAGGTTAGGGAGTTGTTTGCATTACTGCGTTCAGCGTGGGGCTTCGATAAAGGCGAGTAGCCACCCTGCAAACGAGATTAAACTTTATGAAAAAAATATTCCTGTATGCTTGTATCTGCGTTGCGCTTGTGGCGGCATTGGGTACTTTAGCTGCTTCCGGTTTATACTGGTGGGCATCTAAAGACTTACCAAGTTTTACCCGTATCAATGACTATCAGCCGCCATTGGTCACAACTGTATATGCTCGTGATGGGCAAGTGCTCGGGCACTTTTATCGGGAAAAACGTTTTCTGGTTTCTCACGAAAATATGCCGGATCTCGTTAAACGAGCTTTCCTTGCTGCTGAAGATGATAGTTTTTACGACCATGATGGAGTTGACCCGAAAGCAATTTTCCGCGCGTTTATCAAAAACATGCGTGCTGGCTCTATCAGACAGGGTGGTTCCACAATCACTCAGCAGATTATCAAGCGACTGCTTCTTTCCTCTGAAAAAAGCTATGAGCGTAAAATTAAAGAAGCAATTCTCGCATTTCGTCTTGAGCGTTATCTGACGAAAGACGAGATTCTTACTATTTACTTAAACGAAATTTATCTTGGTGCTGGAGCTTACGGTGTAGAAGCCGCTGCCCGCACCTATTTTGGTAAACATGTTAATGAACTGACCATTGCGGAAGCCACAATCTTAGCAGGGCTTCCACAGGCACCTTCAAAATACAACCCATTACGTGCTCCGGGGTCTGCTAAGGCTCGTCAGCGTTACGTGTTGGGTCGAATGCTTGATCTTAACTGGATTACTCAGGAACAGTACAACACCGCTATTACAACCCCACTTGTTTACAAAAGCATGGAAGATCCAAGCTGGAAACGTGGAGCATGGTATTTAGAGGAAGTACGCAGGAAGCTTATTAACTACCTGAGTGAAGATAACATGCGTAAGCTTGGTATCGAACTTCCTCGTTACGGTGAAGACGCTGTCTATGAAGCTGGCCTTCAAGTACATACAGCTGTTGATCTAGACTATCAGGATGCTGCTGAAGTGGCTTTACGCTCTGGTTTGGAAGCATCTTCCAGACGCCGAGGCTGGCAGGGTCCTATTCAGTCGATTGAACCGGAAATGGTAGAAGATTTCTTGCAGCAGCAGGAAGTTATTCCAGCAGTTCTGACAGATAAAAAATGGATTCAGGTGTTGGTCACCCGGGTTGAAAAATCCGGTGTGGATGTACGATTCGGCGAAATGAAAGGTCGTATCCCTGTATCAACCATGAATTGGTGTCGTAAGCCGAACCCAAGAGTGGCGACCGATCACGTTCCATCTATTAAAGATGCACGAAGAGTTCTGAAAGTCGGAGATGTTGTCTGGGCTTCTATTGCAGTGCCTGACCGTCTTAAAGACACTTGGGAACCACGTTTGCTGACAGAACAAGACGTTGTGCCGTTGGCTTTGGAACAGCATCCTAATATACAGGGTGCGGTTGTTTCAATGGACCCACGCACAGGTGATGTGCTTGCATTGGTTGGCGGTTATTCTTTTACAGAAAGCCAGTTTAACCGTGCCACACAGGCAAAACGTCAGCCTGGTTCTGCATTTAAACCGATTGTATATTCCACTGCGATAGATAATGGGTACACCCCTGCCTCCATCGTGCTGGATGCACCGATTGTATATACAGATCAGTCGACTTCCAAAGTATGGCGTCCTCAAAACTTTGAAGGTATTTTCTACGGACCGACCTTGCTGCGTACTGCACTTGTTAAGTCCCGTAACCTCTGTACTATCCGCGTTGCAAAATCACTCGGTATTCCAAAGGTTGTAGAACGTGCTAAAGCTATGGGGCTTGAAGGGCCGTTCCCGTATGACCTCTCTGTGTCGCTTGGTTCCGTTGCGGTTTCACCGATCAACTTAACCGAGGCATACACAACCTTTGCCAATGGTGGCCAATGGTCAAAAGGACGTCTCATTAAATCTGTAAAAGATGCATGGGGTGATGATATCATCTCCATTGAGACTCAGCGCACTCAGGGCATGGACCCTGAAACATCCTACATAATGTCTACCTTGCTTAAGGAAGTTGTACAGGATGGTACTGGCTGGCGTCTTAAAGTCCTCAAGCGTCCTATCGGCGGCAAAACAGGTACAACAAACGATGAAAAAGATGCATGGTTTGTCGGGGTGACTCCTTACCTCGTAACAACCGCATACGTTGGCTTTGACCAGTTAGCCCCTATGGGTAAATGGGAAACAGGCTCTCGTGCTGCATCTCCTGTTGTACGTGACTATCTGCAAAAAGTTATTAATGACTTCCCTGAGGAAGATTTTGAAATGCCTGCAGGGGTTATTCAGGTTCGGATTGATGCCGGTTCCGGCAGAGTTGCCAGTGCATATAGTGGTAAAAGCTACTTCCTGCCGTTTAAGCAGGGAACACAGCCGACCATTATGCAAGGTCAGCGCCTGACCCGTGAACAACGGGACCCTGTTGAAAGTGGTGAAGATTTGCTTAAGCAGATGTTCTAAAAAACGTCATATAGAAGCCGGTACAACTTAGTTGTACCGGCTTTTTTTATGGCGAAATTTTATTCTGATATTGCGTCACAAATGCTTTCCGTTGAAGCGCCCCGATGAACGTGTTCATCGGGGCGCTGTATATTCAGTAGTAGGAACGGATGGGTAATCGACGCACCTACTTGATGATCCGTTTTGGTCGCTCGGGGGACAATCCCTGAGGATAGATGGTTATGCTCTGCAGGAAGGTGTCGGCAATGAACTTTCCTGTTTCGTTGAGTGATCCGTTTGCCCGCAATAAAGGTTCAGTCCAGTCCAGTGTGCTTATGGGCCCCCGGGGCAACCGAGACCATGGCCTCTGGCGTTTGTGTTACGCCAAATGGTAGTTTTTCATATTCAGTCAGGTTCTTTTGTACAGTTACTAGGTGGGGCTGTGTATTATGGAAGATCATCTGCCCCAATTGTGGTTGTTTAGTTGTCAGTTCTCTCAGTGGAATTTGTGGCGGCGGTGGAAGTCCTAAAAACGCTGCCATGTGTGTCATGTACACATCCGGTCTATCCAATACCTTGTCGACGCTAGCGCACATTTTTGATGATCCAAGGAAGCGCGGGTTAGCTTCAATAAAGTAAAGCTGCTCATCATGCAGCAGGGCGTCTATACCAAAGGCACCCATAAAGCCTTTTGAAGCAAGCCACTGTCCAACGTCACGAATCATCGCTTCTAATTGGTTAATGATATGTTCAGGCAGATCGTGAATCATACCAAAATCGTTGCCTGAATAGCCTGCGTTTAACGGCGTGAGTTCCGGCACGCCAATGCATTGGAGACTAAGCGGGTGTAATGAGACTCTTCCGTCTGAAAATACTGTTGCTGACGCAGACAAAGAGGATGCACCTGAGAAATACGGTGAATAGGCGACAAGTTGAGTATCGTGCTTTTGGAGCCATTCCCATGCTGTTTCAAAGCTCTCCTTGGAGTCGACTCGCACAAGGCCTGAGCGTGCCGATGCTGCGTGAATACGGAGCATGACAGGGTTTTCCATGGCCGCACGGTAAATTTCCTGCTTAGCGGCTTCCGTTATCTCAAGATATTTCCAAGGAATAATACGTATGCCTTTGTCGTGCAGTGCTGTTTCTATCCATGTTTTATGGTTAAACGGGTGCTGGAATTCAGAAAACAATCCTAAAAGCATTGTGTGCCTATGGTGTAGAAAATAAGCCGTGTCGATGAAGGCCATAGGCTTGTACGGAATCAGGCAAGAAGGTTCTTCCAGCTCTTTAATCAAAATACGGCGCAACTCTTTAATACCCTCCGATGTGTCTGCAGAGGCGTCGTAGGTGTACGGGTTCACTCTATGGTGCATCATGCTTTCATAGGTGTACTCGGTAATTGCTTCGTGCTGCGCGGGGCTTCCGTAGCAAATCGAAACAATTGGGTTTTTAAATTCGGTAAGGGGGATAGCATCGCACCCTCTACTCCCGACCCAGACGATCTTTCGATCCTTGATCTTTCCACTAATACGCTTTCGGTATGTCGTACGTTCTGTAGGCATAACTACCTCAGCTCTGGAGTTTGGGGTTAATGACAAAATGAAATCTCGATGCGACAGGGCACATCGTCCCTAAGAGTGTATTGCAGGTAGAATGAGGCAGAGTATTATAGAATGAACGAAGTGGTGTTTTTTTGTGATTTGAAAAAAAGTAAGTTGACAGCGATGAGGATTTGAGTACAGGATATACTAAGCCATTGTGCGCGCGATTTGGTGCGCACGTCGCTTAAGGCTGTTTTTCCCCGTGTTTTGTGGGGGAGAATACAGCTTGGGCTAAATAGAATGTTTGGAGATTGCTACTATGTCTAACAAGACAGATTTTGATGTTATTATTGTTGGCGGCGGCCCTGCTGGGCTGTTCGCTTCCTACTATCTTGCAGAAAATTCTAATCTTTCTGTATGTATGATTGACCGCGGCCCGGCGGTAAAAAATCGAACATGCCCAATTGGAAAAACCCAGAAGTGCGTGAAATGTAAACCCTGCCATATCCTCTCCGGTATCGGTGGAGGCGGCCTTTTTTCCGATGGTAAGCTGAATTATATCCACAAGCTTGGAAAGACTGATTTGACCCAGTTTATGGGACTGCAGGAAGCAAAAGATCTGATTGATGAAACAGAAGTGATCTTTAACAAGTTTGGTATGGATGGCCCTGTGTATCCTTCCAACATGGAAACAGCAAAAGCCATTCGTAAAGAAGCAAACAAGAATGGTATTGATCTTCTGTTGATTAAACAGAAGCATCTCGGTTCTGACTGTCTTCCGGATCATATCGACAATATGTCCAGCTACCTTGCTGAACGTGGTGTTGATATTAGAACTAAGGAAGAAGTTAAACGCGTTGTTGCTGAAGACGGAAAAGTACAGGGCGTTGAGACTAACAAAGGTACTTACACCGCCAAGCAGGTAATTCTTGCTCCGGGTCGTGTAGGCGCAGATTGGATCAGCACAGTATGTAAAGAATACGACTTAAATGTTTCTCAGCGCGGCATCGAAGTCGGTGTACGTGTTGAAACACATAATGACGTAATGTCTGATATCACCGATGTGGTATACGATCCTACGTTCTTTGTACGTACTTCTAAATACGACGACCAGACTCGTACTTTCTGTACAAACCCGGGTGGCTTTATCGCGCTTGAAAACTATCAGGACTTTGTGTGCGTTAACGGGCATGCATTCCGCGATAAGAAATCAGACAACACCAACTTTGCGTTCTTATCCAAAGTAGTGCTGACTGATCCTGTTTCAGACAACACAGGCTACGGTACAGCTATTGGTAAGCTTGCAAGCATCATTGGTGATGGTAAGCCTATTTTACAGCGTCTTGGTGATTTACGTCGTGGTAGACGTTCTACATGGACTCGTATCAACAACGGTCACATTGCCCCGACTATGACAAACGTAGTTCCTGGTGACATCGCTATGGCGCTTCCTGAGCGTATTGTGACCAACCTTGTTGACGGTCTTGATCAGCTCAACTCCGTAATTCCTGGTATCGCTGATGACGGAACCCTGTTGTACGCTCCAGAGATTAAATTCTTTGCAACTCAGGTTGAAACTTCCAACGAACTTGAGACATCTATCGATGGTCTCTACGTTGCTGGTGACGGCCCCGGTGTAGCAGGCAACATTGTTTCTGCTGCTGCTACCGGTATTGTTCCGGCTAAGGCTATTATCGCAAAAAATTAAAACATCAAGCGGCACCATACGTGTCGTTGGTCAGTTCTATATAATGATAGGCTGCGTTCTGAAAGGGACGCAGCTTTTTTTGGGATGAAAAAAGGTCAAAAAAAAGTCAAAAAAAAGACCACCAAATGGTGGACTGCATTATTTAAGACAAAAGAAGAGAGAATCTACCTACAAAGTCTGTTAGCGTATTGCTGCTTGGTTCGGCCTTGTCATGCACTGTGTGCATCGGCTCCGAATCCTAAATCTTTTTATTCAGTAGATTCTCTCACTGTCTGTTCGTTCTTTTTACCCATTAGCCTTTCTTATCCTCCGTTAGGGTTGATGACTATATCTTCTGGAAGGTATATCGATATGTGCTTCCTTACAGTTCTAAGATAAGACCCCTTGAGCTATGTGGCAAGAGGGAAAAAAAATTTTCCATAGAAAATAATGAAAAATCTAGTTGACAGCGCAGCCTGTTTTCCATAAATACCTCTTCGCACGTGAGGGAACTCACGAAGCACATATGAAGCGTCCCCATCGTCTAGCCTGGCCCAGGACACCTGCCTTTCACGCAGGCGACAGGGGTTCAAATCCCCTTGGGGACGCCAAGCAATTTAAGCTCTTACACGAAAGTGTAAGAGCTTTTTTGTGTTTCTACCACATGGGGTGTAGGCCAGCAGCGTAAGTTTTCAAGTTTTTTTCAGGCTGAATTCGCTACACCACTTTTCCTATCATTTTTCCAACTCTTCGTTCCTTTTTTTCTTCAAGCTCCTTCGTTCGCTTTGTGTCAAATGTTATCAGTCCACCATTTTTCTATTTTCATTTGTAAGATGTCGTAGGATTGGAACCTTGTTTATGATTGACTTCGGCAACTTTCCGTTCGCTTTCAACCTCATTGAGAATTCGAAAGATCTGTTGTTCCGTAATTCGAGAATGTTGGGTTGATTGCCCTTTTGGGATTGATGCGTTTCGAAAATACCTATTTGGGCTGGTCTTACTCTACGGGAGGTTACATCTACTGAGTTTGATTTATGATGTAAAACCTATTATATTTAAGGAAGATTGTGGATTAGACTGGGAAAAAGAATCAAATCTATATTCTAAACATCTAGGACGACATATTTCAGCTACGCCCCGCATGGGGCGACCAGAACATTCTAGTATTGATCAGTGTTGGTCCATGGATCTGATGGGTGATAACCTGTTCAATAGACAATGAATTCGTGCTTTAACTGTGGTTGATAATTTTAGTCGTGAGTGTCTAGTAAACCCATGTGGAGCACGCCGGAAAAGGGCAATGGATTGTGAGTAGAATTGGGTGGCCTCGGCTGTTCCCTGAGCGTAAACCGAAACGTATTCAAATGGATAATTGTGGCGAATTTATTTACAAAGCACTTAATAGCTCTGCCAACGATGTAACTTAAGCAGGACTTCTTGATACCCTGAAAATTTACGGCAAACGTTTGTCGCATCTTATGAAGAAATTTTTCGAGATGAGTTCTTAAAACGCATAGGTGTCTGTCACTTGCAGATGTTCGAAATAAAATTGGAACATGATGGAAGGAAGCTAAGAATTTTGTCTTTGTTCTTCTCTTGAAAATATGGCCACAAACGACTTTTTGTTTGTGTGAATTGATCATTCAGCTGGCTTAATTTAGCTAAAATTTACCGATACAGATCAGAGGGAGACCTCATATTCAATCATCGTATTGGCGATGATTGTCGTATTCTTGATGTCGGATATATTCTTCATAAGTACAAATTAGATTTGTTTTTTTCAGCTTGTTAATGTCTTTGAATGGGATGTGTCTGCTGTTGGGCAAGGCCAGAAGCACTTCATTTTTCAGAAAAGTACCCCAAGAACATACGTGATATAATTTTACCTGTCTGTCTAATGATCTCAGATCATGTCTCTTTATTATTCAGATACATAAAAAATAGATAAATCGATTGGTTTTGAAAGAGGTTCTATCTAAATTATCATGAAATGGAAGGCGGTGTATTTTTTTGGATATGTTGATTGAAGGGAGTACTGGTTGTTATTGTCTATATTAGCGGAAGATAGAGCAAGTATTACCAAAATTTAATATAACAAGGGTTTTTAATATGTATTTTTGTCTTGAGAAACTAAGTTTTGAAGAGTGTGATGTAGAAAGCAATAAGATAGCAGTGTCTGGTAGTGACCGTGATCTTACTTGGCAGGAATTCAAATTTGAGGTCGCTGAGCTGATTGAAAAGCTTTGCTCATATAACTTACCAAGTGGACATCCGGTTGTTATTTATGGTCACAAAGAAGTCCAATTTATAGTAAGTATTGTTGCCTGCATCTCTTTAAAGTTACCTTATATCCCTGTTGATACAATTTACCCTAACAATAGACTGAATAAAATTATTGATATTGTGAAATCTTCAGTATTAATTGACACAATTTCTGGAGAAATAATTAGAAACACGAGTAATAATCTTGTGTCTTATGTTGAGAATGATCCAATTGCATACATAATGTTTACTTCAGGAAGTACGGGTGAACCAAAAGGAGTTCAAATTACACACGGTGCTGTTGCCGACTTTGTGAAGTGGCTTAAGAATGATTTTAATATATCCAGTGAAAGTGTTTTTATGAACCAAGCTCCTCTTAGTTTTGATTTGTCTGGGTATGAGCTTTTTGGTTTTTTATCCTTTGGAGGCACTGTTGTATTGAATAGCAGGGCACAGATTCAAGATATTAAAAGCTATTTTGATAGGATAAAAAGCTATGCGTGTAATACTTGGGTGTCAACTCCTTCTTTTATTAGTAAATATTTGATGTCATCAGAGTTCGATCAACTTAACTTTAATAATTTAAGGAAGTTTATTTTTTGTGGAGAAGTGCTTCCTGTTAAAACTGCTAGGAAAATTCTAAGTGCTTTTCCTGAAAGTCAACTTATAAATTCGTACGGACCAACCGAAGCAACCGTAGCCGTTACAATGGTTACGATTGATGCCGAGATGCTTGATGCTTTTTCGAAAGAGAGTTTGCCGGTTGGGCGTGTAAAATGTGATGAAAAGGTTCGTATTGATAGTGTTGAAAATTCAAATGCAGGTGAAATCATAGTTTATGGAGAGAATGTTTCTATAGGCTATTTTGATAACCCTGATTTAACTGATCTAAAGTTTGGAAGTTTTAACGGCATGAAGTCGTTTAACACTGGAGATTTTGGGTATATTAAAGATGATCTGTTATTTTTTGCCAACAGGGCAGATGATATGATTAAATTACACGGCTATCGAATCGAGCTGGGTGAAATAGATAGTACAATGATGAATGTTAATGGTGTAGAGTGTTCTGTTACTATTCCATTAAAGCGAGGTGGTGAAATTGTTAAGTTGGTTTCTTTTGTAATTTCTACTGGAACATCCGTCGATGAATTAAAGAAGGAGATTAAGAATAAGTTGCCATATTACATGATACCTTCTGACATTGTATTTATTGATGATTATCCAAAGACGATTAATCACAAAATAGATAAACAAAAATTAGTTCAACTCTATATTTCATCTTAAGTGACTATGTTAAATAAGTTAGGTGACTTGTGTCTTCAATGTTAAAGCATGTAGTGTCCTTTATATTGGCTTTTTTTGTATTAGAAATGTTTCTGGTTTTTGGTGGACAGGATCATATTTTTAATTTTTTGGATTACAATCCAAAAAAGATATCTCAACTTAAATCTCAACTTAAATCTCAAACATTGAGAAATGATTTAGAGACAGGAAAGGTCGTGGTTTTTGGTTCCTCCGAACTTTCTGCAGGCAGCAAGAAGACACTAAGATATATGGTGTCTAATTTTTTTAATGATAATAATCAGCCTGTTAAAACGATCGGAAAGGGGGGGCATCAATTATTTATCATTTTGTCCGAATTGTCAGCATTGCATAGCTCTAAAACTATAGATCAAGCTAGAATAGTAGTTCTGTTAAGTCCCACATGGTTTACCGGAAAGCATGCAAATGGTGCGAAAATGTCTGTCTTCTTAAAATATATGACTAATGACATGATGTATAAATTGTATACCAACAGTGAACTCGACGATCATTATAAATTTTTAGTAAGCGAATATATAAAAGCTAATGAAAAGGAAATGTCCGGTAGCAGTAGATCTTACGATATGATTAAAAATTATGGTAAGAACCCTTCTTCTGTTAATTATGATGACGTGTTGATTTCATGTCTTTCAGATAAGTTTTTGCTTTTCTCTAAAATTGATTTTTATAATGAAAAAGATAATTATCAATCTGGACAGATGGTTAAGTATGATTTTCCTTCGTTGAATTATGATTTGCTATATAATCAAGCAAAAAAAAATAACAAAGATGCGTCAACCAACAATGCATACGGAATTAGAAATGGTTATTTTAATAGACATATTTTAAGGAAAGATAAGAGCATTAGATTTTCGAATGTTGGCGAAATTAGAAATATGTCTGAAAATCGCGAATACGAGGCTCTAATAAATTTGCTAGCTTTACTTAAGGAATATAAAATTAAGCCATTATTTGTTATGCAAGATCTCCACCCATCCATATATACCGAGGGCAGAGAAGAAATATTACCCTTGCTGGCTTCAATTAAGGGTTCAGTTGTTGGTGCAGGGTTTGAATACTTGGATATGTGGTCTTATTGTGAAGCAGATTATGAAAATGGAAAATTAAAAGATAAAATGCACCTAGGAGAATTAGGCTGGGTGAAGATTAATAAGAAAATTATTGAACATTTTAATCTGGACTAAGTTCTAACTTTGGGTGAATTATGAGTTTTGTTAAATGGTTTGTGGTCTACTTTTTAATCATACTTGGGTTAAGAATCTTATATATTGAGAATGAAATGGCTGAATATTTAAGCAGTAACCTTCAGTCTACTGTGAAGTTTGTTTATGAGGCATTTTGATGGATGTAGCTTTACCCTTTTCTGGAATTGATTTTTTTCTGTTGTCGTTCGCATCAGTTGCGATCTTGTTATTTTGTAAACGTTTTTTTATCTAGCTACCTTAAATATAAATACATTCTTTTTTCACTTATTGCTGTTTATATTACCTTCTTTTTGCCGTTTCAAGCGACGATAGGAATATTATTATTCTCAATTTATATTTATTTGATCTACTATGTCTTTTCTTACAATGACTATCGCAAGACACTACTCCCTATTTTGCTGGTATCATTGCCTATGATTTTGTTTAAATTAGATGTTGATGTTATGTATAAAGTTATAGGGATATCATACATAACGTTTAGAGTTATCCAAGCCATCTCTGATCAGAAAAATTATGGTAGTCTTGATTTCTTTGAATTCACATCTTATTTATTTTTCCCTCCAACATTATTAGCTGGCCCAATAGATCGATCATATAGATTCAAGAGTGACTTAGATAATGGGTATAATAACATTTCAACTAGTAACTTCGTTCGTGGGTGGGAGTTGCTAGTTATAGGTGGCTTGTTTAAATTTGTATTAGCTGAGTTTGTCGCCAAATTTTGGTTGGGTGAGATTGATGCAACTAGTACATCTATTGCTACTATGGTAAACAGTGCATATTCTTATACTGCTTACTTTTATTTTGATTTTGCTGGTTATAGTGCAATGGCTATGGGTGTTGGAATTATGCTTGGTATAAGTGTTCCGAAGAATTTTGATAAACCTTATTTGGCCCAAAATCCTCAAGAGTTTTGGAGAAGGTTTCATATTACTTTAGGTGCATGGTTAACAGATTATTTTTTCAAACCTATCTATATGTATCTACAACGCTTCTCATATCTCCGAGGACGCCGCCTTCTTGTTCAGAACATCTCAATCACTTTGACTTTTTTATTGATGGGGATGTGGAATGGGCTAGTGTGGCATTATATTTTCTCTGGGTTGCTGTTTGGGTTATATTCTTCCATTCACAATTGTTATGTTCATTATGTAAAGAAAGGAGGGGCAGATATCTTTTCAGTGTCCTCCAACATATTGTCATTAAGCATGAAAAGATTAATTATGGTTAATTCAGTTGTTTTAGCCTTATATGTTTTTAGTGGAAGAGTACCGTTGTAATACGGTTTATTATAAAACGTTTAATAATGTTGATGGTATTATTGTGAATTTGAATGAAAGAATAAAAAAACTGGTTGAGGAATTGACATTTAAAAAAGTATCAATTGATGAACCGTTGTATACATCAAACTTAATAGATAGCATGGGAACAGTTGACCTTGCTTTAATGTTGGAAGATGAATTTAATATTAAAATAGGTACGGAAGATATAATAGAACCTAACTTTGATAGTATTGAAAAATTAAGCAATTATGTGACAACTAGAATATCATAAGTTTTTGGATTTATTTTCTTTTTGTCTTATTCATTTAAGGCAAAAAAGCTCTTGTTTCGAATTGGTTCCCTAACGTATTTTTGTAGTGATTTTCGTTTCAAAACGAAGTCATTGATACACGCGGATTCGTCACTTACTAGCTATGGAAGTTTTAATTTCAATACGTAAATTTTTGCTAGATGTTACACTTGCTTTTCATGCAGATAACATGGGCTCACCCCTCACTAAGGGATGCTAAGCAAGAAAAGCTCTTACACGAAAGTGTAAGAGTTTTTTTTGTCCAAATTTCTGGGGAACGTCTTGGGTGCATGAGGTGCGCTTCTTAAAGGGAAGCTTACGGATTAATGTCATCGATGATTTTTGCAAGCTAAAGAAATGATGAAGCTGTTACGACGGTATGAGTGACTAACTTAACATATGAATGTATGTTGAATTTAACTAGTGATATTGTAATATAACTGCAAATTAACGTATGGTTAGGTTGGTGTAGCTTGATGAATTTATTGCATTTGAAAGCTCTTTTATTAGCCGCAGAAAAAGGCTCAATTTCTTCTGCGGCCCGTAAATTAGGAAAGAAACAGCCTCAAGTAAGCCAATGGATCTCTGACTTGGAGATTGACCTTGGCGTAGTTTTTTTTGATCGAACAGGAAATAAAACTAAGTTAAGTAAAGATGGAGAACAGTTACTTCCTTATCTTTCACATGCCATGAGTCAATTTGAAAAATTTGTTCAAAGTGCAGAGATGATCGCTCAAAAAGAACCGATAGTGCTGACTATTGGGATTGAAAACTATATTCCTGATCTTGCTTTTGCTTTGCCGCTCTCAGCAGCATTGGATTTACCCTATGTAAGTGTCGAAGTGTGTCGCGATGAAAGACTCCAGTTGATGCAAGCCTTAATTGAAGGCGATATTGATATCATAATGATTCATGAGTCAGATACTATTCATCATCAGCATTTTGAGTATTGCCGTTTAGGTCATTATAAAGAAGTGCTGATATGTAGCCCTGATCATCCACTCGCAACTTTTGCGGTAGTAACTCCCGACGATTTGAGTCTTTATCGAGAGTTAATTTGGGGAGAGCTCTCTCAGGGTGATGTAGGGGATAATGGTGAAGGCTATAGCCCTAGCTATGGCGTGTTTTCTGACATACAGTTGCTTATTACGATGCTAAAAAACAATAAAGGCTTTGCGTTCTTACCGGCGGAAAGCGTCAACCACTACATAGAAAGTGGTCAACTACTCGTTGTAAATTGTGATTTTGAGCCTGCAGGTATCGATCGTAGAATAGAGTTATGTTGGCGTAATGGGCTAGTGTTGTCGGAACACGGTAGTAAAGTGATAGATGTATTTAGAGCTATGCATGAACTTGCCGGTGTATCTTAATCAAGAGACATCTTTGCTTCAGGGGGCGAATTTGGATCTGAGTTTTTGTTTCCAATAAGTTACTTCAAAGATGCCAATGCACCTTCGCCCTTAATAGCCAGTTTTTGATTGTGTTGTAGATTGATTACTTTTCTTTATATGGCGCATGTAGTTAAAAGAGTAATTAAGTTCCCCGGCACAATGAAAATCTGTGAAACCAGCAGCCTGACTGTTGCTTCAACATAAAAAAGCTTTTGTTGCACTCAGTTTTTCATGGAAAAGATGGTGCAAAGCATGCCTTGCACCATCTTTTGATTATTCTTCTGAGTCGAATACAACCTCACCTTGTAGCACTGTCATCAGGATTTCTGTATCCGCAATATCATCGGCTGATAACTGAGTAATGTCCTGCTCTAAAATGGCAAAGTCGGCTGATTTTCCAACAGTTATTGATCCGGTAATATCACTGATTCCTAAACTTTCAGCAGCATTGATCGTGTAGGCATTGATAGCGGAATGCACATCTGGCAACCCCGTTTTTCCCATTTTCAGGCTATTCGCAATTCCAATTAATGGATTAATATCATGCACATTCCAATCACTGCTTAATGTGACATTCGCACCTGTATCAAAAATGGCTCTTGGGTTCATCAACGCCTTGGAGCGCTCAGCCCCTATAAAGGGTTCTGCCCACTGGTGATCGTGTTCTGCTACGTAATCAGAACCGACTTGGAAGTCGGCTGTTACATTCAGTTTTGCGAAGCGAGGCACGTCCGTTAAGTTTACCAATTCAACGTGAGTAAGGGTGTAAGGTTTTTTTGAACCTTTGTTACGAATATGTTCTACGGCATTTAATGATTCGCGAACCGCACCATCACCAATTGCATGGATGTGGGCGCTGAAGCCTATCTTGTCTAGTGCCTCCAGCCAGTTTTTCATTTGATGTGGTGGGATATAGTTGATGCCATGAGGCTCATCCGGAACATAGGTATCCAAATACGGTGCTAGTGTTTTCGCCGTGCCATTAATAATGATCCCGTCGCTATACATTTTGACCTGATCTACTAATAGTAAGCGTGAGTGGTCGCTCGATTGCACTTTCTTCAAAAATTCTAGTTGAGGTGCCATTAGGTCTGTTGGGTAAATCCACGGACGTAGTGAAACACGGGCGGTCAAATCATCGTTTTTTTCGGCTTGTTCCCACACCTTATACCAACCGCGTTTCCAATAAAGTCGCCCATCCCCAATGGTGGTGATGCCATGTGCTGCTGCTTCTTCAAGGCCAATCATTAGTCCTTCATAGCTTTGGTCGAACTGCTTTTCTAAGCTATTCCACGCAATCTCCATGATGATATCGCCAGCGTTATCAAATAGAATTCCATTTAGTTCACCGCTTTTTTCATCTTTAAGGATCTTTCCCCCTTGAGGCTCGGGAGAGTCTTTGGTGATGCCTGCCAGTTTAAGTGCTGCGGAGTTGACCCACATTGAATGCGAAGTTTGCTCCATGAACACGACAGGTTGTTTTGGAAAAACACGGTCAATCACTTCAAGCGGTGTGTATCGATTGTCTTCATTTAAGATTGCATCCAAAGAAAACCCATAGCCTATCAGCCAGCCATCAGGTTTTGCTTTTTTACTGCACGCCATTAAATAGGGAATTTGTTCTTCAAGTGATGCATCCATATCTAATTCACAGTTACCGCCAATTTCTGAAGCTGCCTCAAACACATGGTTGTGATTATCAATAAAGCCCGGCATTACATACGCCTGCTCAAGATTAATGATTTCGGTGTGTTTATTACGGTATGTATCCATTGCTTTTGCTTTGCCAACAAAAACAATATTACCATTGTGAATGGCTATTGTATCGGCATTCTTGTGACCGTATATTTGGGCGTTTGTAAGAATCATATCTGCTTGTTCGACAGCCATTGCATTAGGACTCATTAGTAGACTCGCTATTACTGTCAAAAGGTAAATTCGTTTCATTCTTCATTCCTTTCATGCCTCGGAATTATAAAAGTATAGAGGAGTGTGTGGGATGAAGAGAGTCTATTGCAGCTCAAAAACAAAAGCAAAATAGTGAGTATAAGAATATTGGGATACTAAAATTAACTTAGTGTAAGCTCATATGGCTAAGTTAAGTCGACCATCATTTGCTGGACACAGTTACGTTGTAGTCGGCTTAAAATATTTTACAGACGTGAATAAAGTGTAAGCTTTTTGTTAAAATCTCAGATGAGACATCCAAGTGGCGGAGCTGATTTTTTATCTTAAAGGTGAATCTGCGCTTCGTTCTTTTCAACCAGTCGTCTCATCACCTTCATTTGTAGTTTTCGTTGCAACTTTGCTTACACAAAAAGCTCTCTACTCTTTCTTTCCAAGAAGCCAGTATGTCACGCCAAGGCATAGAACTACCAAACCGATAGCACCAATATCTTCCGCTTTGGTATATTCAAGATCCAACACAATAACTTTTCGGGCTGCGGCCATAAGAGCGGTAGCGACAACCATGCGGATATGCAACACGTCTTCGCGCAGGTACATGGTTATATTGGCGAATATTTCAATGGCGATAAGCACAGCCATAAATGCACCGAAGGTTGCCAGTATGTCGTGGATACTAAGCAATAAAAAGGGTGGTTCAAGCATTCGTTGATACAGAATCCATACAACATCTAATATTCCCCAAATAATCACAAACGTCATTAGTATTGCCAAGCATCTCACTGCCAGCCTGATTTTCTTTTCCAGTAAGTTTATAAGCGGATCTTCTTTACCTAGAATGTTGCACTTAGCATTTAATGTAGTGTCAGGACCCTGCTGTTTTTCATTATGCATGATTTCCTCTCGTGACATATTCTGTATCGTACATATATAGCAGTGTAGTTATGATTCGTACAAACTGTTTTGATTATCTTGTTCCGATCAAGAATTGTGATATGTTCTTATGGATGCCACCTTCACAAGGAGAGGACTATGGAATGGTACACCCAATCTCAAGATGAAATATTTAAATCGTTTGTTGTCGATTCTAAAGGGTTAACTCCTGAACAGGTAGAGTCCCAGCGTAAGCGTTATGGTGAAAACAAGGTTGGAAAAGAAGAGGGCGTTAACTACGCGCGTATCGCGCTTCATCAGTTAAAAAGCCCCCTTATTTTAATATTATTAATTGCTGTTGTGGTTACTCTTCTCCTTGCCGAGTATGTTGATGCATTGGTTATTCTGGCTGTTATCGTTCTGAATGGAGTTATCGGCTTCGTTCAAGAGGCTAAAGCAGAACAAAGCGTCCGATCTCTGCAACAAATGATTACTCCGAAGACCATAGTCACTCGGGGCGGAAAGGAAATGGAAATACCCAGTGCGTCTTTAGTACCGGGTGATATCGTTTCATTGGTTTCAGGAGCCATGGTTCCTTCAGATATCAGATTGTTTTCGATCACAGAGTTACGAGTCGACGAGTCTATGCTGACAGGGGAGTCTGTTCCAGCGATCAAGACGACTGAGACTTTAAGTGACAGCGGATTGTCTCCCGGTGATCAGACGAATATGGTCTTCATGGGAACGATTGTTGTGAATGGCAGAGCCAAGGGGGTTGTCGTAGAAACTGGCGATCGAACAATGCTCGGTATTATTGCCAGTACTATTCGCTCGGCAGGAAAAGTCGTCGCTCCAATTCAAGAAAAAATCGAGAGGCTTGCAAAGTACATCGGCCTCCTCGTTATGATTTCGACTTCCTTGTTATTTGTCTTTGGTCTTGTTTTAGGAGCATCCGTCAAGGACATGTTCCTGACTGCCGTTGCAGCAGCCGTTGCTACGGTTCCCGAAGGCTTGCCTATCGTCGTTACCATTGCGATGGCTGTCGGCGTTAAGCGCATGGTGAAATACAACGCAATTATCCGTAATCTTCCTGCCGTGGAAACTCTTGGTAGCACAACGGTCATTTGCTCAGACAAAACAGGTACTCTCACTGTAAACCGTATGACGGTGACCCGTCTGTTTGACGGAATCAACGACTTAGCTGTGAGCGGTATTGGCTATACCCCTGAAGGTGCGTTTGATGATATGCAAGGGAATCTTTTCCCTCTAAGTGACCAGCAGTTACAGGTATTACGTGTGGGACTTCTGTGTAACGAATCTCGACTGGTTCAGCGCGATGGCGCGTGGGAAGTAGAAGGAGATCCGACGGAAGGGGCACTTATCGTTTCAGCGATGAAAGCGGAACTGAGGGTGGAAAAGGAAATTTTGGATTGGCCCCAGATAGCCATTTTGCCGTTCGAATCAGAACGCGGCTTCATGGCAACGTTGCATGAAAAAGATGGAAAAGCTTTTATGTTCGTAAAAGGTGGTCATGACCGCCTTATGGAATTATGCACGGAATGCGTTTACAGTGAAGGGTTGAACCGCGATGCCATTCTGGAGAAAGCTAAAGAGTATGCTTCTCAGGGAATGCGGGTACTTGCCTTTGCTATTAAAGAGATGCCCGCAGGCACCACAAGTATAAGTGATGATGATGTGTCTACTGGCCTAGTGTTTATTGGCTTACAGGGAATGCTCGACCCACTTAGACCGGAAGCTATAGAAGCTGTTGGTAAGTGCCACGATGCGGGAATTCGTGTTGTTATGATCACTGGGGATCATGCTGAAACGGCAACAGCTATCGCACGCAATTTGGATTTAGAGGTTGCTGATTCGGGTGCGGTCACAGGTACACGCCTTATTGATATTGACGAGAAGGGATTGGATTCTCTGGTACGCGAGACTTCAGTTTTTGCCCGCATTGCACCGGAAGATAAGTTTCGTATTGTTAATGCTCTCAAACGTCAGGGAGAGATTGTTGCCGTGACCGGCGATGGCGTGAACGATGCACCTGCTCTTAAGACTGCTCACATCGGAGTAGCAATGGGCAAGGGGGGCACGGACGTCGCTCGCGAAGCTTCGGATATGGTTCTTGTAGACGATAATTTTTCAAGCATATTTCATGCGGTACGTGAAGGCCGCATTGTGTTCGACAACCTGCGGAAGGCTGTTTTCTTTCTACTCCCAACCGGCCTTGCGGCGATTTGGTCCATCTTGTTGACCATGATAGCGGGTATTCCGATTCCGTATGTCCCTGCTCAGTTGCTGTGGATCAACATAGTGACAAATGGATTGCAGGACGTGGCCTTTGCTTTTGAACCAGGCGAGAAGGATGTTGAGCAGCGCGCCCCGAGACCGACAGGTGAGGGGATTGTGAACGGCCTGCTAATACAACGCACGGCTATAGTCAGTGTGTGCATCGCGTTAGGTGTCTTTTTTATATTCACCCTCGCATTAAATTCTGAGTATGAGTTGGAAAAGGCTAGAACCATGGCCATGACAACTATGGTGCTTTTCCAATTTTTCCAAGCCTTCAACTCTCGCTCTGAGTATACCTCGGTATTTCAGATGAATCCATTTTCGAACAGGTTCCTTTTCATCAGTATGACACTTGCGTTGTTGGCTCAGATTTGGGTGGTTTCATCCCCTACGATGGAAGTGATATTCCGGACAAGACCTTTGAGTGTTGTAGAGTGGGGGATGTGTACCTCGGTTGCGGTGTCTGTTGTTCTGGTGGTAGAATTCGATAAGTATTTGCGAAGAAAATTTCGCCGTTAACTGAAAAGAATAAAACCCCCGACCAGAAGGTCGGGGGTTTTATTTTTTATTGTGTTTGCTTAGACGAAGCAGGCTTGATCAGGATAATATTCGCGCAGTTGTCTGGTTACAAGCACTGGGCATTTAGCTCCGTGGAGCACCTTGATGGCAACGCTGCCCATTATAGCTCCTTCAATGGCTGAGTGGCCACGGGAACCCATGACAATGAGGTCACAGCCTATTTCGTCTGCGACATTGAGAATCACGTTGCCGGTTCCGCCAGCTCGAGAAATGGTGGTTACTGAAGCGCCACAGTCTTCTAGAAGTACTTTGTACTCTTGCAAAAGCTTTTCTGCGTGGCCCGAAAGCTCTTCCTTGACTAGTTGTAGACCTTTTCCTGAAAGTAACTGACTAATTGGCCCATATACATGAAGAAGTATAACTTTGGCGCCATTTTGGCTAGCAAGGGAAGCTGCGTACTTGGCTGCATTCTTGGAAGGAATGGAACCATCTATGGGAACAAGTATCTTTTGGGGCTTCATTCATCTGCTCCTTAGTTGTAGTCTCTTAAAATTACGGTGTATTAAAAGAATAACATACTCCGAATTAACAGCAAGGGCTCTTCGTTGAAAATAAGATCTCCTTGCCTTTAGTCAAGCCGGAGGACTAGTTGGAACTTTAACTGATTCTTTTCCAATAAATTATCTCTAATTTCGTGCTTCATTCATATCTAAAAAGATAAGAATTATACCGAGTAGTACACACAAAAAAGCCCTATTGGCATGTTGTCCAATGGAGCTTTTTTATGTTCAAGTTTGATAGGTAGGAAATAAATTTTTATTCTTTGGCGCGCAGAAACTATGAATGAGGCTGCTGTTTGTGCAGTTTATCCAACGAACGATCTATGATGAATTTCGTAGCGTTCGTTGATGTGAGAATACATATGAAAAGCCCCCCTTTTGTTGCAGAAGGGGGGCTTTAAAGTCAGAAGCTTAGGCGGCTTCTGAAGGACATACAATATTTTCTTGATACTCAGTTCGTATGAGCTGTTTGGACTCTTCTTTTGCTGCTTCAGAGCGCAGAGTTTTCATCAGGGACCAGAACATGAAGAGCATGGCAACGCCAAATGGCGCCCCCGCTACAATGCTTGCTGCCTGTAGCGCTTGAAGTCCTCCACTGATAAGAAGAACGACAGCAAGTGAACCGAGGAATACCCCCCAAACTACTTTCATAGCCGTCTTTGGCTCATATGCACCTTTTGACATAAGCATAGCTACAAAGAAGGAAGCAGAGTCTGCTGATGTAACTAGGAAGAGGATCATGTTCACAAACACTACTACGTTCATGAAAGAAGAAAGCGGGAAGCTACCGAGCAGGGTGTAGATACCAGCTCCAACGTCAGCGGATACAGCTTCCCACATTGGTGCAGTTTGGTTGATTTCAGCCAAAACAGCAGAGCCACCAACGATTGTGAACCAGACAAGGCTGAAAGCGCTTGGTACCAGTACAGCGCCAAGGATAAATTCGCGGATGGTTCGACCACGGGAGATGCGGGCAATAAAGCCACCTACAAATGGTGCCCATGAGATTACGAGCAACCAATAGAAGATACTCCAGTTGGTAATCCACTTACTAGATTGAAGCGGGTCAGTGTAGAAGGTCATCGGAATAAGTTCGCTTAAGTAGGAACCTACGTTGTTGACCATAAGGCGGAGAAGAATGTTTGTTTCTCCGTTGAAGAGAATGAAAGCACACCAGGATATTGCAACAACGATGTTGATATTACTAAGAATAGTCATGCCGCGTTGCAAGCCTGTCATGGTGGAAATAATGTAGATGCCGATAACAATGCTCATCAGAATTACTTTACCAATAATACCTGTTTCCACACCGAAAATCAGTTCTACACCAAAATTAAGGGAGATGATGCCAAGGCCAAGGGCTGTGCTTAACCCGCCAACTGTTGCAATAGCACCAAGGGTATCGAGAATTTTGGAGCAGATGTGGCCTTCTACTTTGTCCCCTAGAATGCCGTGAAGGGAAGTAGAAAGGGTCATTGGGCGCCCCAGACGGAAAGCAGGAAACGCGATACAAAGGCCTACAATTGAGTACCCCATCCATGAGTGGAAGCCCCAGTGTAAGGATGCAATGCGGATAGCAACTGGTAACGCAGCTTTTGTCCCGCCAACTGCATCGTACGGGGTATTCATGAAGTGGAACATTGGCTCGGCTGCGCCCCAGAGAACGTAACCAACGCCGATGCCGCAGCTAAAGAGCATGGCAATCCATGTAGTTGTGCTGAATTCCGGCTTGTCACCGTCCTTCCCGAGGGTCATTTTGCCGTATTTGCTGAAGCCGATAAAGAAACCAAAGAATATATAGATTGCTGTTACAGCAACGAAAAACCAACCGAATGTGTTTGATATGTAGTTACGTGCAATGTTTGCATAGTGCCCGAGAGCTTCCGGATTTGTTGCGCCGATTACTACGATAGTGAGTGTGAAAAGTGCCGTGACGTAAAATAAAACTGGATCATACTTTCCGAGTAGACGGGTAAGCATCCCCTGATCTTTCTGTGACATGTGAAACCTCTAACTTCTTGTTGTACACTAAACACCAACGCTGTTGACTGCCGCAGCGAAGGTGTCGAAAGAGAGCAGTATAGCTGTAAAATATATACAGCTATACTGGGTCAGAACGTAGTAGCGAAAAATTAGGCGGTGTAAACTACCTGACCATCTAACATGGTTATTTCAACTTTTACGTCGAGGAGCTTTGCAGGATCTTCATGTAAGATATCTCTGTCGAACAGAATGATATCAGCGCGTTTTCCTTCTTCAAGGGAACCGATACGGTCTTCCCAGAAGAAAGATTTAGCAGCGAAGTAGGTGTGGCACATGATCGCTTCTTTCATGGTAATGCGCTGTGCTTTACCCATGTCACGACCATCGTCGGAGATACGTTCTACAGCACCACGACAGGTGCTGAGCGGATTGAAAGACTGTACGAAAGCATCGGAGCTGATAACAGCTTCAATACCGTTGTCGAGGAATTCGCGGAGAGGATAGATGCGGGATGCACGGTCTTCGCCGTAGTTGTCTACAAGATTGAGACCTGCTTCACGGAGCTGACCCGGCTGGGTGATAGGTACCATGCCGTATTCGGCTATACGTGTCACCTGATCAGGACGTGGATAGCCACTGTGCTCAATGCGGTGACGGTGGTCAACTCGTGGGTGTTTTTTCAGAATTGCTTCCACACTGTCGAGCATAATGTCGTGTGCACGGTCGCCCTGAGTGTGGATGCCGAACTGGAAACCGGTGGTGTGGGTTGTGTTCAAGGATTTAGCGAGATCTTCATCTTTTTCCCAGTAAAGTGCACCGGTAAAGCCGTCAGGACGGTTGTTAAGAGGCTCAGTAAATGCTGCGGTACCACCTACAATTGCGCCATCGCAGTAGTACTTAACAGGGCCGATCGCGAGAAAATCATTACCGAAAGGTTCATGGATTCCGGTTTCAATGAGTGCTTCCAAGTGGTTGGAAAGGTACATGCAGACGGTACGAACACCGAGTCCGCCTTCGTGCTGAGCACGAACGAGGCCAACCATTTCACGGGTAGTGACTTGTGGGTCAACCACTGTCGTGACACCTACAGCTCGCAGTGCGTCGGATGCGCACTGAATGTCACCAACAAGTTCTTCGGTCGGGGTGTCGTAGCCAATATCCGGACCGTGATGTTTTACTTTCACGGAAGTTGGAACAACCATCTGCTGGGCAGCGTCCTGTGCAAGGCCGGTCAGACGTCCTTGTTCATCACGGATGAAACGGCCACCTTTTGGATCTTCAATAGAATCATCAATACCTGCAATTTCCAATGCTTTGGAGTTAACAAGCACGTAGTGGCCTGTGTAGTGAACAATAGCAACTGGATGATCTGGAGAAACTTTATCTAGATCAAAGCGGGTTGGCGGGGTCGCATTAGGGAATTTCCCATAATCAAGACCCCAACCACGAATCCATTCGCCTTTTTCTTTCTGTTCAGAAGCTTTTTTAACAACGTCAACCACATCGTTAATGCAGGACACTGCTGGGTAGTGGAATTTAGAAGCGCGTAAGGATGCGCCAAGCAACGTTACGTGGTTGTGTGCGTCAATAAAGCCTGGTGTCAGGCTTTTATTTTCACAGTCGATAATCGTTACTTTCTTTTCAGCAAGAGCTTTGCACTCTTCAAGAGTCCCCAGCTTTACGATGATGTTTTCGGTGACAAGGAGGCTGTCGTGTGGACACTCTTCGTTTTTACCGGTTTCAATGTTGGCGTTGGTAAAAATAGTGCTTTTGAACATTCATTACTCCAGATTGTACTCAACTTTGATTGAGTTTTTACAAAGTTCGTATCCCCAGTGAATATCTTTCAGCGCGTGGCTGATCTGGGATACATCTTTGGCTTCGATGGCACGGATGATTGCTTCGTGTTCATCAAAAGCCTTCAAGTACCATTCGTGAAGAAAGTTGCGTCTAGGGAAATCCCAGAGGCGGTGCTTGATTGGAGTAAGGATTCTTCGTGCAAAGAGATTGTCGCACTGTTGAAGGAAAATATCATGAAACGCGTAATGATATTCGTCATATAAAGACATCTTATAGTCAGTTATGGCCTGTTTCATTTTTGCGTTTAACTCACGCATTTGTGCAATCACATCCGGTGTATACGAGTTCAACCCTTCAATAATAAGTGTGCACTCTATGCCACCGATAACGTTGTATAAGAATGGAAAATCTTTAATTTCCAAAGTGTTAACAGTTACTCGGCTGCGTGGATGAATTGTGACAAACCCTTCTGACTCAAGTTTTATGAGTGCGTCACGCAGTGGTGTACTGCTGACGGTGAGGGTGTCTTTAATACGTTTTAAGTCGATACTGCTGCCGGGAAGTAAGGTTCCACGGTGCATTTCTTTCATCAGATATTGGTAAACTCGATCTCTTGCGGAAAGAGTCGAGGTATCGTTTTGCTTGTCTTTGGACATAGCGCCTCCTACGGTTTATTCGATATGAACGTAGAAACTGATGTTTGTAGTGATGCATCAGGTCTGGCGCAGCAGTTACCTCTCGTCTTCCCTTTTGTGAAGTGTCTCACTCCCTCTTTCTTCAAAAAAATAACAACAAAACTTTTTATTGGTGCTGAGCGAGCAGCAAAAGTTGATGAAAAAAATGTTTCAACATCAACTGATGCATCAGATGATGTTCTAAAGTGAGTGCCGTGTAAAGTGAAAAAGCACGTGGGCCTGATAGGAAAGGAAGAGGTGGAGGAAGTTTTTTGTGTAAATACTATTTTAAAACAGCATGTTAACTTTTTTTTGGAATGGATATTTTTTTGCGTTTGATGAAAACGGTACAGAATTGGGTATTGTTGTTTTGAGATGAACTTTTCGTTACCTAGATTCAGTGCTTTTAAGAAGAAGCTGGAATGAATAAACTTGGGCAACTATGAATGTGGTAATAATCGGCAAATAGTTGTAGCTAAATCAGGCTTTGTATTGAGGTAAGTATGGTTAGCGGGGGGAACTGGTGTGTATTTTTCCCTTCGTGTTTGACTCCCGAAATAGTATATGGATTGCCATTCGCGATCACTGTGCGATAAAGTTACGACCTGAAAAATATTTGGATGAAAAAATGGATCACCAATCTTTATATATACCGATTCTTCGGCTCGACAATGTAAGTGTTCGAAGAGGGGAGACAATGGCTCTCTCGAATGTTTCCTGGGAACTGAAATCTGAGGATAATTGGGCAGTCATTGGTGGCAATGGAGCGGGCAAAAGCACGTTTCTTTCTCTTGTGCGTGGCGATATTTGGCCAACTCAGACTATGGGACAGCGTCATTATTTCGATAAAGACGGCAAACCATCCTTGTCGCCTATAGGTTTTAGAGAATACACAACCACAATTTCTGCCGAACTCATAGATCATTACCTTCGTTTAGAGCGTGTTCTTGATGGCAAGACTTTGCTTATGACCGGTCTGCATAATACGCCTCTGGTGTATACCCCGCCTACGCAGGAGGAATGGGATAAGGTTCATGCCCTTGCAGAGCGTATGGGTGTTGTTGAGTTTTTGGATAAGCCCCTGCCGGAATGTTCCAGTGGTCAGATTAAGCGACTTTTTCTCACTCGTGCTATGGCCTGCAATCCACGTATACTTTTTTTAGATGAATATGCTGATGGACTTGATCGCCAGTCCCGATTGGAAATAGTGGCTCTTATCGATCGAATGGCAGAATCGGGAGTGCAGGTTATTTGTGCTACGCATCGCGCAACAGAGCTTCCGGCCTGCATTAACCGTATTCTCATGCTAGAAAGCGGGCGTATTGTTCATGCGGGAGCTCGAACTGTGGGTACTTCAAGCAGTAATGAGTTTTCTTCAAAAAGTCAGACAGGGGCACAGGGAGTTCTAGATAAGAATTCTGAATTATCTGGTCATTCAGTGGCAACTCCGGAAGATATTCCCCAGACGGCAGTCATGAATCTTTCGTTATTGCCTGCTCCTAAGCCAGTTTCTCCTTCCACTCCTGTGTTATCCCTTACCAATGCTACAGCTGGAATTGTTAGCAATGCCAACTTGGTTGTTAAAGCCGGTGAACGTTGGATGCTCACAGGTCCTAACGGTGCAGGCAAGTCTACGCTGTTACGTATGATTGCAGGAGAGCTGCCTGCTGCCTATGGTGGTGAGGTGCGTTGGTTTGGACAGGGGCGCATTCCGACTGATGGCGAATATAAGGATTTTTGGAGCATCAGAAAACGCATGGGCTTGGTATCTCCTCGTTTGCAGACCTTGCATCGGATGGAGTTACGCGTTTTTGATATGGTTCTTTCCGGATTCTGGCAGCATATCGGATTGCATAACTATCCAACTCCGACAATGGAGCAGGCCGCTCATGATACCCTCACTGCTCTGGGGATTTCTAACCTTGCCGAGCGTAATGCAAACACACTTTCCTACGGTCAACTCCGTAAGGCTCTCATTGCCCGTGCTCTTGTAAATAGTCCTAGCCTGCTTATTCTAGACGAACCTTTCAGCGGACTGGACGCGCCGTCTCGTCACGATATGCGCGTCATTCTCAGTGGGCTTGCCGATGAAGGACTCACTATGTTCCTTGCAACACACCATCCTGAAGAATCACAAAATTGGGCGACGAACACGGCAACTATTGAGGACGGTATTGTTACAGTATTGCCGGAGTGAAAAGCATACGGATAAATTTTTGTTTATTGTGGAGGTTGTCTGTTACAACCTCCACAATAAATACTGATTACTTCTGATCAATAAAAAGAGTTCTGAGCTAACCTTTCGTTGAGTTACAAAAAAACATGTCACCACGAAAGCTTGGAACGTATGTCACATCTTTTTTAGCAACATATTCTGTGAATTTTCTCATGATTCACATGCCATCCTTCCCTGCGCAATTGAGTATATATTTCTTGGAAACGATATTCATTGCATCTGAATTTTCCCATCTGATTTTTATAACGCAGTATATATCTAATTATCTATACAGAAGGGGCAAACTGCCCTAAGTCTTGTAGTTATCTGCTCCCTGAGTCTTTGGAGCAGTTTGGCGATATTGTATTTCGTTTTATAAGAAACGATTTCTCTACTTATAATTATTCATGTATTCAATGCTGTTATTGTTGTGTTACTGGGGAGCAAGTCGGATTTATTGCTGCTACCTCTTGCAACTAGCAAGTATTATAGAATCCGGTATTTTTTCAGTGCAATTTCCTGCTATTCTCGCTGTGAATCTTGATGAGAGCAATAGTACTTCGTTGACAGTACCCTTACTGTATATCGGTATTTGTGTCGGTAAACACAGGTGGAGGGTTCTCTGTTGCCAACGTTGTATTTTATTGTTTTGTGCGGTTTTTAAGACTCATCGTTACAACATACTATCCATACATTGCACTGTATCTATCAAAATTGTTTCTTGGAATTGAATATAGGTATGACAAAGCAACATAAGGAACCAGTATGACAAAACTTCCATCAAGTATCTTCAACGAAGTCATAGGGCCAGTAATGACCGGTCCCTCCAGTTCTCATACAGCAGCTCCATCACGTATTGGAAATCTTGCAGGTCAATTAGCAGGCGGTAAGTTATTACGCGTCCAAGTGACATTTGAAACCAATGGTTCTTTTGCCACAACATACAGAGGGCAGAAATCAGATCAGGGATTAGCAGCAGGGTTAATGGGTATGTTC
Source organism: Halodesulfovibrio sp. MK-HDV (assembly GCF_009914765.1). Lineage (NCBI taxonomy): Bacteria > Pseudomonadati > Thermodesulfobacteriota > Desulfovibrionia > Desulfovibrionales > Desulfovibrionaceae > Halodesulfovibrio > Halodesulfovibrio sp. MK-HDV. The sequence goes on from NZ_WYDS01000004.1 coordinate 88,308, forward strand.
CCACCAGACCCGAGGTTGTCTGACGCTCTTTCGCTCATAGAAGCTTCAGGAGTAGATCTGACTTTCGTAATAAAAGATTTTAAAGCTGATCATCCAAACGTTGTGCTCTTGGACATCGTTGATGAGCATGGCGGCTTTGTTTTTGTGAAAGCATTGTCCACCGGCGGCGGGCGGATAGAGTTGAATGAAATTAATGGTTGCCCGATCTATATGGCTGGCGACTATCATGAACTTGTTATTCTTCTTCCAGAGCAAGTAACAACCTCTATGGAACAACTTTGTAGCAAGGTAGAAGGACTGCTTGGAAAATCCGGCGTTGTTGTTCACGGAAGTACTGTGAGTGACAACAATAAAAAAGACGACGCATGGCGAGGGGTGATTGTTATTCATACTCGTCAGACGCTGTCTTCTGAGTTGCTCAGTAGTGTAAAAGCGCTTTGCGGCAAAGCTGAGATTCGGGAAGTTGCGCCAGTTATGCCGGTGCTTGCTTCTGCCAAGTGCGAAGTTCCATTTACTCGTGCAGAAAAATTGCTCGAATGGTGCGCGGAACATGATGATGCACCGTTATGGAAAGCAGCTGCGGTCTATGAGGCAGCGCGTGGTAATGTTGATGAGGAAACTGTTCTGAATATGATGAAAGATATTGCTGTGGTAATGGAAGCGGCCATTACAACGGGCATGACCGGTAATTTCTCAATGAGAGGTTTTCTTACACCGACTGCCGGTAAGCTGTGCAGTGCTGCTGAGAAGGGCAAATTTATTCCGACCGGAATGCTGAATAAAGGAACGGTGATGGCTGTTGCTGTGATGGAATTAAATTCAGCAATGGGCTGCGTTGTAGCTGCTCCAACAGCCGGTTCCTGCGGAGTATTACCAGCGGCTGTTTTTAGTACACTTGATGAACTCGGTGTGCCTGAAGATTTACGAATGGAAGTTGCAGCAAAGGCTATGTTATCTGCTGGTCTTATCGGCGTATTTATTAGTGAGCAATCGACATTTGCCACTGAAGTTTGTGGTTGTCAGGCGGAGTGTGGCTCTGCAGCCAGTATGGCAGCAGCTGCTTTGGTGGAAATGGCTGGTGGATCAGCACTGGCTGCTTGTGATGCAGCGGCACTTGCTATGCAGAACTCTTTAGGGCTTACGTGTGACCCCGTGGCAGAGCAGGTAGAAGTTCCTTGCATTGGGCGTAATGTCGGGGCGGTAAGTAACGCTGTTTCTTCCGCAAATTTAGCCATGTTTGGCTTTAAGGGCAATTTGCCGCTTGATGACGTAATTTGCGCTATGTGGGAAGTGGGGAACGCTCTTCCGGATACGCTACGATGCACAGGAAAAGGTGGATTATGCACCACTCCTTCTGGCGTCAAAATTAAAGAAGAAGTCGATAGAATTCGTTTTGCCTCATAGCAAGCCGTTACTTATTTAGAAAACAGTAAAATACTGTGGCAGAAATGAACATCTGACTGACTGATCGCTCCTTATCGTGAGGTTCGGAATATTCCGATTGGTCACTTTTCAAGGTTTGTTTTGAAGATATAAAAGCTCTTGCCTGTAAAGGTGAGAGCTTTTTATGTGTTCAAAAAATACAGATTCAGTTCCTATTCCCAGACTAGCAGAACAAAATATTCTGAGTAAAAAACAACTCCCCTCGCTATAGTGATTCTATAATGAGGGGAGTCTTTTGCTGTATATCGACCGACTAATTTTCTTCTTTTTTTGGCTTATGATGTTCTCTGGTGTGTTCTTTGTGGTCATGTTTTTTTACATGGTGGTGTTTGTCATCAGAATGAGAGTGCCCTGAGTGCGGTGCAGGATGTTTGTGGCCTTCAGATGATCCGCCGTGTTCGGTCTGGGGATGGCTCTTTTCATGTTCCCGATATTCCATATGATCTTTGTTGTGTTTATGTTCATGCTCATCATCATACTTTCGTTTCATCTTTTCACTAGTTTTCTTAGATGTATGTTGCATTTTTTTTCCTTAAAAAAGTGTTCTGTTTTGACAACGACAGAGCGGGAAAATGTGACTGTACTTTGTCTGAAGAAGTTGTCTTTTTTATTTGATCAAGCCGTGTCGGTTATGCGCAATAACTTTGGCGTTACATTGTCAGCGCAAGGAATAATCCTGTGCAACCGAGAAATACTTCGAGAGCAAGATAAATCACCAGCAGCATGTTTGCTTTGCCATCGACACACCAGCTGACGGTGCGGCCAAATGCTAGTCCGAGCATAAATACCGTGAGTGATCCAAGTGCTGCCCTTGTGCCTATAAAACCCCAAAAAGCAAGCATCCAATACGCAATGTTGGCAAGATACAGACCCATTATTGCACGGAAAATATTAGCCATATTTATTGTACGAACTTCAACGTTGTAGAGTTTTTTCAACGTCGTTTTCGGATAGAGCCCATAGCAAAGTGCAATAGGGAGCAGGCCTATTGAACTTATAAGTAAGAGCATCTCAGCAGGAGTCATCTCGGTCATTTCAACCCCCTGACAAACGGATTTGAGTTATTTTGTTAATCGTCTGTTACTGCCGCAATGAGCGGTAGGCAGATGACATGTGTCTCTGTGCTCCTCCTATTTTGGCAGGCTGTGGCTTCTCCCGCATTTATATAAAGTAATCTAATAACGAGGGCAGATTAACATCTTGACTATGATAATGGATTTCAATATCAAAAAAAGCGATACAAAAAGGTAGGGACGGTTTGTGAAAGAAAACGTGTTTAACCGCGAGGCAAAAGTTATCCGTAAAGCACGCTCGTTATTGTCGGGAGATGTGTTTCAACAGGAAGACGGAAAACAAAGCTATCGGGACTTGCTTATGGAGTACGAGAAATTAGTACGTCAGAGTAAGCGGTTATTGAAGATGGGGGACAGGATGCAACACGCACTATCTTCATTAAATGAAGAATTGCAATTGCGTGAGCAGACGTATCGGGGAATTTTTGAAAATGCGACGGAGGGCATTTACCGTACAGATGCACAGGGGACATTGCTTGAGGTAAATACGGCGCTTGCGAATATGCTGGGTTATAAATCTGCAGAAGAATATTTAGTCAGTGCGGATGAAATTGGGACTGCTTTTAATAATCATCATGTGCTTGGTCAGTACAACGAAATGTTGAACAGCAAACAGGTGGTGAAGGGGATGCAGGCAAAACTGCGTTGCGCAGAAGGCGATACCGTTTGGGCAGAAATTAATGCCGGTGTTATTGAGTCCCAGTCTGCTGAAGGGAAACAGGTTGCCGGTGTTGTAGGCGTTATTGCGGATATTACAGAACGTAAACGGATGATGCGCGAAATGTGCAGACTTGCCCGTACGGATTGCCTGACCAGCCTCTGGAATCGAGGATACTTTGTAGAACTTGCAACACAGGAAATTGTTCGTTGTAAGCGATTCGATAACGATCTCTCCATACTTCTTGTGGATGTTGATTACTTCAAACGGGTGAATGACAGATTCGGGCATGACGTAGGTGACAAAGTTCTCGTGGGCGTCGCTGATACTCTGCGGGAAACATTGCGAGAAGTGGATGTTATTGCACGGTTCGGGGGGGAAGAATTCGTTGTGATGCTGCCGGATACAGGACTTCAGGCAGCACAGCAGGCAGCGCGCAGAGTGCGTAATGCCATGCGTGAGCAAGTTTTTGCGTATGATCAGAAGCATCCTATAAAAGTCACGGTGAGCATTGGCGTAACAGCGTATCAAGATTCGTCAACGAGTTTGGACTTGCTTCTTAAACGTGCTGATACCGCAATGTATTCTGCAAAGCATAAAGGGCGTGACAGGGTGGAATATTGCCCTTTGGATTCTGTGGGGTAGATGGAAATGACAAATAAACGAGATGGCAGAGGGCGTAATGGTCACATGCGGCATTGAGAGGGAACAGATGGATTTCGAACACCAGAGACAGCAGTTCGAGCGGGATGAAGGTGTCATTTTTTATTTTAATGGGCCGGTTTCCCAGAGCGTTGTGGAAGGAATTGGCGATGCCGTTCGGGCTAAGATGCGCCATGATGCTGTGGGAATTGGTGTTACGCAAAAAGTGTTCACCATTCTTATCGAACAGATGCAGAACATTGTTCGGTATTCCACTGACCGGTTGATGGAAGACGAATTCGGTGCAGAGGCAGCTCGAGGGCAGGTAATTATCGGGCAGAATGGTGACGGTTCATACTTTATTTCAAGTGGTAATAGAATCCGTAGCGAAGATGCCACTGATTTGTATAAGCGCATTGAGCACGTCCGGTATATGTCTCCTGATGAGCTAAAGGTGCTCTATAAGGAGCAGCGTCGAAAGGCGAAAAACGGTTCAGAAAAAGGCGCCGGACTCGGTTTGATTGAAATGGCTCGCAAGTCCGGAAAGCCGCTTGATTTTGCCATAGAGCCGCTGGATGACGAGACATCTTTTTTTTCAATGAAGGTAACAGCATAGGTCGTTCTGATGGAAGAATTTATTGTTGTTGAGACAAAGTCCTCACCACGAATAGCGTTTAATCCTTTGACGCATTGTCATGAGATTACCGGTGAATCGTACCCTGAAAATTGTTCAAAATTTTATGGCCCCATGTTTGAGTGGCTTGAAACATATTTGGGTAATGTCAGCAGTGTCAGGCTCGAGCTCTCAATAGATATTTTGTACTTTAATAGCTCCAGTTCAAAAGTTTTTATGGATTTGTTTGATCTTCTCGATGATGCCGCGTCGTTAAACACGGATGTTGTTGTTAATTGGCGCTACCATGAGGATAACGAACTGGCTTTGGAATGCGGTGAAGAATTTATGGAAGATGTTCAAAACATACATTTTAATCTGGTGAGCTATCAGTAGGCGGGGTGTCTTTTGTCTTTGCATTTACGCCACTCTTTGTGCGGTGACATATGACAATAATGGATGTTCCCATGGCAATAGGTGCTCTAGCTCAACGTGAAGATAACCGGGTGCAGAGCGAGGTGCTCCGCTCGCTTCATTTGTTTGCAGAATCTTTGGGTAATGCCATTGATGCGAAAGATCACTGCACCTGTCTCCATTCTGAGGAAGTCGCAATTATTGCTCAGGCAATAGGAATACAACTGGAACTTTCGTCGATGGAAACACGGTTGCTCCATATTGCAGGACACTTGCACGATATCGGAAAGATAGGGATTCCTGATTCCATTTTAAAAAAAGACAGTGCTCTCACGGATGAAGAGTATCAGGAAATTAAACTTCACCCGCAATTGGGTGCGGAGATTGTTACGCCAGTCATGGGGGCGGTGGGCAATGGCGAAATAGTCAAAGTCATCCTGCATCACCATGAGCGTTTTGATGGCAAAGGGTATCCAGATGGCATTAGTGGATTCGATATTCCTTTAGGTGCGCGGATTATTGCCGTGGCTGATAGCCTTTCTGCCATGCTGCAAAACAGGCCGTATCGTGACGCTATGGAATATGGAGATGCTGTTGAAGAAATAATCCGATGTGCAGGAACGCAATTTGATCCTGTGATTGTCGCAGCCTTTGTGGAGATTAAGGACGGTGTGCACGACCTTATTCAATCCATTCGCGGCGTCGGCGTTGCTGTGTGACATCGATGACAAGTTATACGTAGTTTTATGAGCAGAGAGGGGGAGAAGATGACTGTGCTGAGAAAAATTGTGGATACCATCGCATGGTCTACGATCAGCGGAAAAATGACCAGCCTGTTACTACTGCTGATTGTGGGAATACCATTGTGTATTCTCGTTACAGGAGAAGAGCTTGGTCGAATAGAATTATACAATACTCTCGGAGCATGGGCGATTTTGGGGTTGATTGCTACGTGGCCTCTTTCGCGAGTATTATCGTACTTGATTGCGCTGCGTCCTATTCAGGAGTTGAACGGGCTTTGCGTGGGAATGCAGAACGGAAATTTTACGCCCTTTGAAGAGTGTCCGCCCGAACCTTCCAATCAGGACGAATTACAGAAGTTACGGCATAATTTGTTCTGGATGGGGCATGTGATTGGTCGTCGGCAGTGCGAGTTACAAACAACAACGAATAAGTTGGAAGAAGCCCAACGGCAAAATAGAAGCTCGTTGGATTATGCAGAGGTAATTCAAAAAGCTTTTTTACCTCCAGCTGACGGGTTTACTGACCTGTTCAGCGATTTCTTTTTGCTGTGGGAACAACGTGACGGTGTTGGCGGTGATGCATACTGGCGTAAAGAGACTGCGAACGGTTTTTTTGTGGCGGTTATTGATTGTACCGGCCACGGAGTTCCCGGTGCTTTTATGACGCTGATTGTTCATTCCCTGCTGGATGGAATAGATATTCAGGCATATGAAAAAAATCCTGCAGGCGTCCTTTCGGCAATGAATGTTGCTATTAAAAAAGCGTTTCATTCGGACACAAAAAATGAGCGTCCAGATGATGGAATGGACTGCACCCTGTTGTATGTGGATAACAAACGAAATTCTATGTTTTTTGCGGGGGCACGTAACTACCTGTTTGTACGTCGACCTGACGGCAGTATCGAAGATTACAAGGGCGATAGAAAAGGTGTGGGAAATGAGCATACGCCAACGGATGCCGTTTTTACGAACCATGAAATTGAAATAGAAACCGGTACACGAATCTATATGCTCACGGACGGATTCATCGACCAGATCGGAGAAGAGCGACGGTTGCCGTTTGGTCGAAAATTATTCCGCAATTTTATCGCGCAAGATTATGCCAGCTTTGAGGAACAGCGAGAGCAACTTCGATTACTTTTTATTAGGTATCAAGGAACAGAAAAAAGGCGGGACGATTTACTCGTTCTGGGAGCGGAGTTGTAATTTAATTTTGCAAAGCGGTGTGGTTCACCTGCTGCGATGTTTGATTTTGTGTTTTGTTGGCAAAAAATAGTATATGGTAGGGACTCATACCTGCGTAATGACATTTGACACACTTTTTTAAAAGACAAGGTGTTTTGCATGGTTAAAAATATTCTTCCCAAATCTCCTATTGCAGCAGCCGGAGTCGGCATTCTTGTGGGAGCTGGCATTGGCGGCATTAAAGGATGGTTAGGTGTCAGGCGCGGCGACACAACACAAAAAGAAGCTGTTGCAGGGGCTATTAAACAGGGATTGATGTTTGGTGGTATTGCAGCTGTTTCTACCCTTGCTTCTGGGAGTAAAGGTGGCGGTGCCGGACTGGCGACAATGGCAGTTATGGGTTTGAGTCGTGGGAGCAATGCGTTGCCTACGATGCTTATGGGCATGACTGGTGGTCGTGGCGGTGGCGGCGGAATGGGTGCCGGAGGCATGGGCGCAAGCAGCTTGGATTTTGGCAGCATGTTTAAAACAGGCGGCGGCCAAAGTGCTCAGGGTGGTCGTTCTGGGCAGAAAGGGCAAGGCGGTTCTTCTGGCAAAGGTGGACAAGCTGGTAACAATCAGCAGAGAACTCAGTCCGAAGATCGTAAAAATATGTCAGGCACACCGTCTTCCGGTTCAATTTTGGATACGATTTCAAACGCTGTTGCTGACATGATCATTCCGGACGCCAAAACAGATACAACCCAAACTGCGCAGGTCGTTTCTGAGCCTGAAATGGTTCAAGATGAAGTGTCGGAGAAAGTAGAACCTACTGTGCAATCTGTTGTGATGGAATCAGAAGGTGATGCCGAAGGCATGCACGAAGACGGCATGGCTCTGCTAAACCAGAAAGGTCAAAAAGATCAGAAAGCTCAGGCAGACCAGAACAATCTGGCTGAGCGAACAAATCTGGCAGGCCAAAGAGATCAGACAGATCAAATAGATCCGGAAGACCAAACAGGCCCAATAGACCCAATAGACCCAATAGACGAGGCAGAGCAAACAAAGTTAGCAGGTCAAACAGATCCGGAAGATTTGATAGATGCAGAAGATTCTCGTGCTAAAAAAAATAAAATTAAAAAAGCCAAAGCAGGGCAAGCAACAAAAGCCGTAGCCTGCAAGGTATTCAGCATACAGTTTTATGGAGAATTTATGGATTTTACTACCGTAGCAAAATTGCGGAAATATTTATCGGTGAAACATCACCTTCCGGGCAGAATTCGTATCGCATTCGACAAATCAATTATCACAGATCCGGAAGCACTTGCGCTTGTAAAATCACCACCGAAAATGCCGGACGCAGTAAAAAAGACCAGCCTGAATATTTTTTCTAAATCAATTGTTATTGAATACGACGCAAACCGCATTCCACCGCAGATGCTTGAGGATTTGATAAATGCACCTTCAGATGAAGTTGCGAGTGGTATTGTGGAAAAATTGTATGCTCTTTTATATGAAAGCTAAATAGTTACTGTAATAACAAGTCCTTGCTTTGTGTGCAAAGCAGGGGCTTTTTTTATATGTAAATAAGTTGTTGACGATGATAATCGTTTTCACTACAACGAGAGTATGAAATGCATGGAGGGACACACTGATGGATAGAAATATTCAAGAAAGAGCAAAACGGTTTGCAGCGCAGTGCGATACATTGTCGTTTGTAGAAAGCTCCTGCGCATGCTCTGTTGGTGATGTTAAAAGACGCTCACGGAGCAGGGACTACGGTCTGTTGTTATCACTATGTGGTGTGATGGTTTGCAACCAGTTGAACCTTGGTGTCGGGCAGGCTGTATGTCATGGTGTTATGAAGGTGTGCATGAATAATATGTCGCATCAAGCGTACAATAACCAGTCATACAATAACTAGGCAATACTTCGTAGTCGTTGGTGTCCCTTTATATGAATACATATTTCTAGGTAGAGATCTTTTTGTCATAAGGTCTTTGCGATACAATCTATCGCAAAGGCTTTTTTTTATCCATATGGAGGCGCTTAGCATGAAAGACATTTCAGAAAAATTGTTGTTAGTGGCGGCCGGCGCGGCTTTAGGGGCTGTCGGCTATCTTGCGTGGAAAAACAGAGACGAGCTTCATGAGTTACTAGATGTAGCTCTTGATAAGGGAAAGGAGCTCATGGAGCAGCAAGTGGAAGATTTAGGAGATCTTGTTCCTGAGTCAACGGTTGCAGAAGAAGGAGGTAACTAATGGCGGTGAATAGATTAGCATACTTTTTTGCAGGCGCAGTGCTTGGTGCCGCAGGGCTGGCAATGGTCAAAAGCGGTAAGGGGCAGCAGCTTGTTTCCGGTATGATTCATGGTGGCTGTGGGCTTACAGAAAACGTTCTTGCCCGTGTGGAAACCGTTAAAGAAGATATCGAAGATTACATGGCAGAGATCAAATACAAGGCTGAGCAAGGAAAAGAAGCCGCTTCTGGTGCAGATAAGCCAGAAGAACCTACCGCTCAGTCTGAATCTGCGTCAAAGAAAAAGCCGAATGTTGAGACGGACGAAGAGTTCGACGAAGAGTCGGAACTGCAGGGGGAAGATCCACGACAATTCTTTCGATAAGAGGACTCAGTAATTTTTATATTCGCACGGAATATTGTGTGAGTTGTGGTGCATACGCACAACTAGTGGCGGAGAATACATGACGGTTATACGAAGTTTTCCGGGGCGTATCCGGTTCTCGGCGCAATCTCCTGCTGCTGTCCAGCTATTACAGCAGCAGGCGGAAGTTGCGCTCGATCAGATTAAGACACACATAGCAGTAGAATATAATCCTCGCACAAAGCGTGGTTTGTTGACGTTTGAAAGAAATGCTGACCTTACAACCCTGCTTGTGGATGTAGTTGAAGGTATGGCGCAGAAACTTGCGTCGTCCAACATTCTTACAGAAGCAGAGGGAGCATCAGGCAGCCTTGTGCCTGTAGAAACACAGGTTTCCGAAGCTGGGAACGATGTGGAGAATCCTGTCTGGATTATCTCCCAAAAAGTTATGAATCATTACATGGCACGCATGTTCATGCCTGCCACACTTCGTCCTTATTGGACTGCGTTTAAAGTGGCTCCACTTATGTGGGCAGGTTTACAGTCACTGCGTCAGCGCAAGCTGGATGTAAATGTGCTGGATGCAGCCGCTGTCGGCGCTGCTCTTGCCATGCGTGACTTTAATACCGCAGGAACAATTAACCTGCTGCTCGACATCAGTGAAACTCTTGAAGAGTGGACAAAAGAAAAATCCCGCAGTGACATTGCAGCACTATTTAACGGTGATAAGAAACCGGTATGGGTGATGCGCAATGACGAGCCGGTTTCCGTTTCTCCAGATGACCTTGTCGTGGGTGATCTTGTGGTTGTGCGTTCAGGCGCACGAATACCTATTGATGGTGTTGTTGCTGAGGGCACAGCCCTTGTGAATCAGGCATCAATGACAGGTGAACCACTTGCGGTTGAAAAGAGCATGGATAGTGAAGTGTACGCAGGAACCGTCGTGGAGGAAGGGCGTATTATTGTATACGCCGAATCCGTCGGTAATGAGACGCGCTTTGCAAAGATTGCTCAAATTCTGACAGAATCTGATGATCGTAAAGCAGACATTCATAGTCAGGCTGTAAAAATGGCAGATAAAATTGTGCCATTTTCCTTTATCCTTTCAGGACTTGTTTTTGTTGTGACTCGCAACATGACGCAGGCTGCAGCTGTTTTGCTTGCGGATTATTCTTGTGCAATTAAGCTTGCGACTCCGCTTGCGGTGCGTTCTGCAATGCTTGAAGCGGCACATAACGGGGCGGTCATTAAGGGCGGAAAGTATCTGGAACACTTGTCCAAACTGGATGCAATTGTTCTGGATAAAACAGGAACCCTCACAGAAGCGCGTCCGGAAGTTGTGAAAGTCTGTGCTGTTAACGGTTATACTGAAGAGTTTGTATTGCAGCAGGCTGCATGCATGGAAGAGCACTTCCCGCATCCGGTTGCCGATGCCATTGTGCGCAAGGCGGACGAAGCAGGATTAGTGCATTCTGAAGATCATGCAGAGGTTGAGTACATTCTGGCGCACGGTATTGCGACTTCCTTGGACGGTCATCGTACCGTTTTGGGCAGTAAGCATTTTGTGCATGAAGATGAAGGTATTTCGTTTGAAAATGCAGATGAAGTGATTGCTGAGTGCTCCGGCGCAGGGCTTTCTTTACTGTACTTTGCGTGTGGCGGAGAACTTGCCGGTGTTTTTGCGATTAAAGATCCAGTCAGGGAAGATGCGAATCAGTTTATTCGAAAGCTTGAACGTAGAGATGTGGAACGCATTATTATGCTGACAGGTGACGGAGAAGAAACTGCTGCCTCGGTTGCGAAGGATTTGCAAATAGAAGAATACTATTCGCAAGCATTACCGGATGAGAAGACTGCGTTAATCAAGAATCTTCAGGCTCAGGGGTATACTGTAGCCATGGTGGGTGACGGTATTAACGATTCCGCAGCACTGACCACTGCTGATGTAGGTGTTTCAATGAAGCACGGTGCGGACATTGCCCGCGAAGCGTGTGATATTATGCTTACAGGCGAACGGTTGGATAGTTTGACGGATGCTATAGATATCTCAAAAAGTGCAATGCAGCGGATCAGGCGCAACTTTATGTTTATTGTTGCAAGTAACACTTTGTTTATTGGACTCGGTGTTTCTGGAGTAATTACGCCAGCCTTGATGGCGTTGCTGCATAACTCCGGTACGGTTTTAACATGTGTACACTCAATGAGACCAATGTTGTCAGAACGCGATCACGCGTAACTTTCATTTAATTTAAAAAAAACATGCGGCATTAATGCCGCATGTTTTTTTTAATTAAATAGAGTGCGTTTGTTTTGGTAGATATGTGTTGCAATCAGAGAAAGCCAGACAACTCCAGCAATCGCGTGTTTATCTTCAGAGACTGTTAGTAGTGCCAGTGCAGTAATACCGACAGCCATCATTCCTCTTTTTACAACCCGTCTTCCCTTTCTGCCTGTAATTGTGCGATTAAAGCTGGTTAGCTTGTTTCTTACTTGTTCAGGGTTCAGACCAACACAACGGGCAATTGTTGAGAACAATTGCTCTGCTTGAACTTTACCTTGATCAAAAAGTACAAGTAAGCTTCCTACCCGTTTGTTTACGGCAACTTCTGCTACGCCTTTGGTTTTTGACAACGCATCTTTTACGGCATTTGCCCGTTCTTCAAGTTTAAGTGACTCGCATCTAAAGCGAAAACGTGCATGGTGTTCTGTTGTTGTGCTCATAATGGTACCTCCTTGTGCTGTCTCTAGACTACGCGGAATTATTTTGTCTCAAAGTATATTTAATAACGCACTTGTGAAAGTCTTTTATGCTGTATTGGAGAAGGTGTACGACTACACAAATATTTTTTGTTGTCGGTATGTTACTACAGCAATCAGTTTGCGTGTTGTTCTTGGCAAAAGTCCACAATGCGGTGAGGGAAATCGATACGGTGAGCGCATATGGTGCAGGCTGATTTTGAGTATGGCGTTCTGCAATAGGCTGTCGGCGAAGTCCATAGGGCATGAAAAAGGCAGGAACAAATGTCCTGCCTCTTCAATAGCTTGCTTTTACGTCTTGAACCGGACGAACGTATCGTAACTGCTGGGCGGTGCTGTTACATTACTGTTCGTCTAATGCGAGGGTGTTGCCAGCGCATTCGTCAAAAATGCGAGCCTTACAGGTTTTACATTTTTCAGTGTTGACGGAAGCAGCAAGTTTTTTAATCGCAACTCGTTTGTTTGCGAAAATATGGTCAGTACCAAACCGCTGTAGGACACCGGCTCTGTTCAGCATTCCCCTAACTTCAGGGTTCAGCGAAGAGAGGTACATGTCACAGCCTTTTTCGCGGAAAGCGTCTCGTTCTGCAGAGAACATCTCGCATCCCGCAATATCGATGAATGTTACAGCCTTAAGTATCACAAGAAGTTTCGTCTGGGTAGGACATTCATCAATTTCTTTATGCAGACTTTCAATAATGTTGTTGGTTGCACCAAAGAAGATTTCCCCACGTAGCCGTACAATCTTAATTTGAGGGCATTCGAGGTCTTTTTCACTTGTTACTTCAACAATCGATGAAATTCCAGCCTCGTCCCGTTGGACAGTGACGGAAGCAAGTTCAGGATGCGATGTTTTGTTAATATACAAAAGAAGTGAAAGAACTACACCAACATAGATTGCAAATTCAAGGTGCAGGAAGAGTGTTGCAAGCAGCGTTACAATCATAACGCCAAATTCCTGCCGACTTGTTTTCATGATGCCTTTGATGTGATGAAAATCAATCAGTTTAAATGCAACAACCATGAGTACTCCTGCCATTGCAGGAATCGGGAGATACGCAGTTATCGGCGCGATAAGCAGTAAGATACCGGCGAGAAAACATGCAGCAAAGACTGCGGCAGCAGGGGTGCGGGCTCCCGCGGTGTAGTTTACACCAGTACGGGTGAATGAGCCGGATGCAGCGTAGCAGGAAAAAAAGCTGCCTATGACATTGGAAAGTCCCTGCCCGACAAATTCCTGATTGGTATCGATATGCTGTCTGGATTGCATGGCGACTGAGCGTGCAATGGATACAGCTTCTGTCAGTCCGAGAATGGCAATGGCAAGCGCGCTGGAGCCGAGCTGTTGAACGGTACTTGCGGATAACTGAGGGATAACAAATTGTGGAAGCTGCGAAGGCAGTGCGCCAACGAGTTTGATTCCTGCGTCTGCCCCGCCGAACATAATGGCAGCAACTCCACCGGAGATAAGCGCGACAAGCATACCGGGAAGCTTTGGAGCGAGTTTTTGAAATACCACTGAAATTATCAGGGCGAGAAGCGCGATGATAAGAGCAGGTGTGCTTATTTCACCTAGGTTGTTAAGCAGGTACGGAACTTTTTCATAAAATGCAGAGCCGGAAGGGAATGTGACACCTGTAAAGTTACCCAGTTGGCTGAACCCAATGAGTACAGCGGCTCCGGCGGTGAATCCTACAACAACTGAATGAGAAACAAAGTTGACCAGTGTCCCCAGTTTTACCAGTCCGAAAAGTAACTGGATGAGACCTGTGAGCAGGGTAAGTGAAAAAGCGGCACCAATGTATTCTTCAGAAAATGGTGTGTAAAATTGACTCAAATTTTCATAAATAACGAGAGATATAGCGGTAGTCGGGCCGGAGATAAGATGTTTTGATGATCCGAAAAGTGCGGCAACTATTGCGGGCACAATTGCAGAGTACAATCCAAATTCTGGAGGAAGCCCTGCAATAGCAGCAAATGCGACCCCCTGAGGAAGCACAATAATGGCTCCACTTAATCCCGCATTTAAGTCCAGTTTAAACGTCTCCTTAGAGAAATTTTGTAACCAGCTGAGAAACGGAAAGAGTCTTATGTATGCTGAGGCTGTTGTCACCGATGAATCCTTTTGAAACAATGATTACTGGATATAGAAACTGTTATGACAAGTGCGTCATCTATCTCCATATCAATAGAGTGTAAGAAGAGTATGTGCTGAGAATGAAACGCTTAATTAGCAGTTGTGTGAATGAAAAGCATACGTAAAAGTTTCCATTGTGCAATTGAGTTGAGCAGTAAAGTGTCGTTGTGCAGTAGACAATTTAAGCACGATCTTCTTACTACATGTATATATGTAAATAGCTGTTCAAACTATTTCATAATTCTTATCGTCTTCATGAGAAAAATTGAGGTTGGATAGAGTCTCTATTTTTATTCTGTAAATATGGTGTGTTGAGTAAGCCAGTTAGAGGTGATAACGAAATGCTTTGCGCGATCTATAGTAAGATAACCCTTCTTATTGCGGTGTGTTTTCTAAAAATTTAAAAGTGTACATCAAATATATCTTTCTAGGTTCTCTAGTACCTGCACTGCCCAGCGCCTCATGATCTGTGCAACAGGACTATGTTATCAGTTTTGATGTGTAATCAGATTTCCCCCAAGTAATTCACGAGGAGAGGCCGGAATGGAAACTTCAGCTGAAAAGACGGAACAGTTTAGTCAGAAACTGTGTGATATACTGAACTATGGTGCACTGAATACGGCTATGGGAATAGGGTATGCTTCCGGTGCGTTTGAAGCATTAGCGACTTTTGATGAACCAGCTCTGTGTGAATCCATTGCCTTGCAAGGCGGACTAGATGATCGTTACTTGCAGGAATGGCTGGGAGTAATGGTTACCGGCGGTATTGTCGAAGTGATAGAAGAGGATGGAGACGAATTTTATTTTCTGCCCAAAGAATATGTCCCGCTTCTTACCCGTAGCGGCGGCAACGCCAACCTCGGCGTGTATACGCAGGAGATTCCGTTACTCACCAAGTGCGGGCTCAACGAAATTGTTTCTGGAATGGAAACAGGTGAAGGCGTTGGCTACGAGCAGTACCAGCCCTTTTATGCATTCATGGAAGAGCTTGCCAACGCCAAGCATGAGCAGGTTCTGGTAGATACGTTTCTCCCTTCTGTGCAGAACGGTGCCATTGTGGAACGACTGAAGCAGGGAATTCGTGTCTGCGATATCGGCTGTGCGGATGGCCTTGTCTTGCATCTCATGGCGAAAGAATATCCTAATTCAACTTTTGTGGGCTTCGATATAGCAGAGGCAAGCGTTCAAAAAGCACAGGAACGTGCAGAAGTGCTGGGGCTGAAAAATGTTCAGTTTATGGTGCAGGATGCTGGTACCGAGGCCGTTGAAGCCGAGCAGTTTGATTACATAATGGCTTTTGATTCAATCCACGATCAAACCCGTCCCTTTGAAGCATTAAAGAATATTCAAATGATGTTGAAACAGGGCGGAGTTTTTTCAATGGTGGATATTGCTGCAAGTTCTTCTGTCGCTCAGAATAAAGATCACCCAATGGGAGCATTTCTTTATACCGTGAGCTTGATGCACTGTATGGCGGTAGGACTGGTGGACAATGGCATGGGGCTTGGAATGATGTGGGGTAAAGAACAAGCGTTGGCGCTGTGTTCCGTAGCTGGATTCAGTTCTACTGAAGTGCACGATATTCCAGAGGATGGTTTTAACAGCCATTACTTGTGTCATAAATAATAAAACAGGCCGAAGACATACCGGATGCAGGTGTGTCTTCGGCCTTTGAATACCCGACAAAGGGTATTCACGAGCAACGAAAAAGATAGAGGTGCAAAAAATCTTCTTCGCTGCTGATTGGCATAGATGTAACTGAATGAAATTTTTATGATATGAACTTGTTTGTTACCATAGAGTGTTTGGTGAATATAGGGGCTAGGCATAGGGAATATGTTTAAAACTACTAAAAGATGTAAGAAGGGCTGATGAAATATTATTTCATCAGCCCTTCTTTTTAGCGGATAAATGAGGCTATCTGATCACCGTACAGATACGTGATGAGTGCTCCGGAAGCGAGGAAGGGGCCAAAGGGAATGTATACTCTTGACATTCCAGCTTTTCCACGCGTTGAAATGATGCAGAAAATAAGTGCAAGAACGCTCGCCAGAAAAATAAAAATGGAAAGATGTCCTATTCCTGTGAGTGCTCCGAGCATTAACATAAATTTAACATCACCAAGCCCCATGCCATTAATCTTACGAATTAATTTGTATAGTGCCGAAACTGCCCAAAGCGCGAATGCGCCGATACCCGCTCCGAGTAGTGATTGCATAAAGTCGACGTGAAGTATTCCGGCGTAACTTGCTACAAGAACAATTGCTGCTCCAGAGTATGTGAGAATATCCGGCAGGAGAAATGTTCGCAGATCAATGGCTGAGGCAACAATACATATGCCGCCGATAGCCAGAAGTACTACCCATTCAACGTATGTTGTTGCGTGTGTTGCTGCTAATACTGCCCAGAACATAGAGGTTAATTCTATTAATGGATAAAAGATTGGAATGCGCGCCTTGCAGAGGGAGCAGCGTCCTTTTTGTATGAGAAAACTTATGAGCGGAATGTTTTCGAGGATGGTCAGTTGATGATCGCACTGTGGACAAAATGATCGCGCCGGTTTGAAAATCGTGTTGTCTGTTCCGTAGCGACTGACACAGACAGAATAGAAGCTGCCGAGAACAAGGCCGAAGAGTGCTGCAAAAATAAGATACATATCCATCCCGGAATGTATGGGTTTTTTGAATAGCGCACGTGTTGTGCGTTTTGAATAATAATTCGTATAGCTGCTGGTTACATAGAATGCAGATGGAAGCTTGTCCAAGTATTTGGAGAGGTGTTTTTGTGTCATAGGCTGAGCCTATGACAATGCTCATAAATAAGTATTTAACATTTTCTCCGTTTTAGCCCACATTGCCGTCAGTCATTAACTGTCCGGCTGGTGTCGGGCAACGGAGTATATAATGGAACATTTGCTTTTTGTAGCATTGTGCTGGGGTTTTGGTGGATTCATCAACGGTATTGCGGGGTTCGGTGCCGCACTTATTGCCATGCCCCTTATTACGACCATGGTTCCGCTGCGTCTCGCAGTGCCAAGTTGTACGATTCTCGGCGTCATTCTATGTCTTCAGATGGCATGGACATATCGTAAAAGTCTTGATTTTCAACGGCTGAAGCCGATCTACATTGGTACTGTTCCAGGTGCGATTGTAGGCATCACAATGATGCAGGAATTTCCGGCGCATTACCTGAAGTTAGGTATGGGCATCTTTCTGTTTATTTATGCGATCTGGGGCTTATTTTTTGAAGGCAAAAGCCAAAAAGTAGTTCATAAAGGATGGGGTGTTGTGGCTGGTTTCTGTTCCACTGCAATCAGCTCATCCATTGGAATGGGTGGCCCTCCGACAATCGTCTACACCTCTCTTGCGGGCTGGGCAAAAGATACCGTTAAAGCCGGTATAGCCAGCTACTTTATTGTCTCCGGTATTCTTGTAATTTCATTGCAGACGTATGCTGGAATCCAGACCCAAGAGACTGTAACGCTTTTTGCTGCTGCGGCACCGGCTGTTATGATTGGAGCACGGTTAGGTGTGATGGCATCTACTAAAATTGGTGAATTTACGTATCGAAAAGTACTTTTTGGAATGCTTGCTGTGATGGCGTGCATTATTTTGAAAAGTGCTGTTACACAATTTGCTGCGCTTGCATAAGAATTCTATTTCCTAACGCATCACCTTGTTTCATTTTTTAAAATGAAGGAGTGGATGAAGAGGGAGACTGTCCCCAGTAATTGGGAGAGAGTTGTTTTTTTGTGTAGTACAAAGATTGTTTTATTTCCGTGCTCTGCTTTTTCAAAAGCAGAGCACGGTTTTTTTTGTGGAACAGGAAACTATAACTTTTATTTGTAATTTACTTAAAACATTAAATAATTTTTTAAAAACTACTTGATATGGCGAGCAATATCTTTTTATATGACATGGGGAAATAAGGTGAATTCCTTTTTTCTGATTGGAAGGGTGCATACGAAAGGACATAGAACTGAGGAGATCGGCATGGCAAAAGATCGTTTATACTTTTTAGATAACTTACGAGCTTCAATCATTTTTCTCGTAGTTTTGTTGCATGTGTCTCTTTGCTACATGCTGTATGCTCCAAGCTGGTGGTATGTAATCAATCCGGTTTCCAGTATCTTTTTTACACTTCTCGTTGTGCTGATTGATGTTCCGATTATGCCTGCCATGTTTTTTATTGCTGGGTATTTTGCCATACCGTCATTGCAACTACATGGTGCAACAGAGTTTTTGCGACAAAAGACTTGGCGAATATTCACACCATGGGTGCTGGGCATACTGTTGTTGGCACCACCGACAGCTTTTATGATTCCTTTTACGCGCAATCTTCCTGTAGAAATTTTTTCTTTTTGGACGGGAGCATTTTGGGCTGAAGCGTTTCAACATTCAGTATACTGGTTTCTTGCTTTGCTCTTCTGGATGTTTGTTGCACTGACTTTGCTATGGAAATGCATTCCAGCGTTGCACACGTTGACCCAAACTCCAGCGAAGGCACCGCTATGGTTTTTTCCTGTGTTTGTAGCGATATCAGCAGCTTGTTTCTTCACAGTTATTCAGTTTTTGCCTCTGGATTACTGGTTTGTCAGTTACTTCCTTTCATTCCAGCCTGAACGAATTTTTCAGCATGTTTTGTATTTCAGCCTTGGTATTTGGGCCTGGAAATATGGTTGGTTTACTGAAGGTGGATATTGCCCTCGCAAGCGTGCATGGTTGCCGATTCTTGCGATCACTATGGCTGTATATCTTCTGGTCAAAATGGGATTTGCCGCATCCACTGCGCCGCTGTTGAATAAGCAGTTTGTTTTAGCCTGTTCCTTTGCAACGTATTGCATCGCATCGCTTATGGGGTGGAGCGCGGTATTTAGTACGTGGGTCAATGGTCGCGGACGTTTTTGGCGTTCCGCAGCGAAGAATTCTTACGGAATTTACTTTTTACATGCCTTAGTCGTTTATTGGTTAGCGTATGGTTTGATTGCCGTAACGTGGTCAATTTATATAAAAGCAGCAGTAGTATTTTTTATTACCACAATATTCTGTTGGTTATTTACCTCCGGCGTGTTGCGAAAAGCACCATTGTTGAGGCGTATGTTCTAATATTTTAGGGAGAAAACAGACATGATGGTGTACGGAAAACTAATCCTAACCGCATTCTTGTGGGGTGGAACATTCGTCGCAGGTAGACTGCTGTCGGATGGAATGGGAGCCTTTTCCGCCGCATTTTTGCGGTTCTTAACAGCATCAATCTGTATGATGTGGATTATGCGCTACCGTGCTGGTGGCTTGCCGAAGCTGGATAAGAAAGGTTGGATTGGTGTCTGTCTTTTAGGTGCAACTGGTGTGTTCGCATATAACGCACTTTTTTTTACAGGGTTGCAGACAGTTACAGCGGGTAGAGCGGCTGTCATTATCTCTTTGAACCCAATTATGATTACATTACTGGCAGCAGTTTTTTTTGGCGAAAAGCTTTCTGTCCGTAAGGGCTTAGGTATCTGTCTTTCTGTGACTGGTGCAACCATAGCGATTTCTCGTGGTGATCCAATCTCACTCTTAACAGGAGGGCTAACCAGTGGCGACCTCGCAATCTTTGGTTGTGTTGCAAGCTGGGTTACATATTCCTTGTTAGGGAAACGAATGATGGGGTTTTTAACGCCCCATGCGGCGATTACTTATTCCTGCATCACAGGCACAATTATGCTGTTGCCGTTTGCCCTCTACGAGGGGATGATGAGTGATTTTTCCGGCTACACAGCGAATCATTTTCTTTGTATCGCATACCTCGGGATACTTGGCACAGTCATCGGATTTACGTGGTTTTATGAAGCTATTAATACCATCGGGGCATCGCGCTCCGCCGTGTTTATTAATTTTGTTCCCGTGGCAGCTATCCTTTGTGGATGGTTTTTCCTCGGTGAACCACTTTCAATGTCGCTTCTTGTTGGTGTCTCTCTCGTTGTTTCAGGTGTTTATCTAACTAACTCTACACCTCAAAAAGCATAAAGTTTTTTCCACCTTCCTCCATTTTTTATTGCTGAGATCTCCCTTTAGGTTGATTCCACACTACTCCATTCTTTAAATAGCAAACGGGCTGTCCTCATATGAAGGGCAGTCCGTTTTTATTTTATGAAAGGCGGTGGGGCAAAACCACGAATAACTTTAAATAACGATATAATCTCGCAAGTAAAAGTTTTTGGAAAGGGGTCTGGGGAAGAACCTTTTTACAAAAAGGTTTTCACCAGCCGCCGGAGGCAAAAAAAGAAAAAAGAAAGCCCCAAAGCCCACCCAACAATCCCACTAAAAAACAGGTGCAGATAATCCACGATTTCGCGCACCCGTTCGTGGTAGGATTGATGGTTGTTACTTGAAAGCAGTGAGCTAACGACTTCGGAGATGATAGATGAAAAAGTTAATTAACGATCCGAAAAATGCTGTGGATGAGCAGTTGCAGGGGCTGGCTGCCGCACATCCTGAACTTCATTTGAATATGAACCCTCGATACGTGTGTAGAAAAAATATTCCTGACGGGAAAGTTGCGATTGTTTCCGGCGGCGGCAGCGGTCATGCTCCGTTACATTGTGGGTATGTGGGATATGGCATGCTCGATGGCGCATGTCCGGGAGAGGTTTTTACATCACCTACACCCGATCAAATTTATGAATGCGCGAAGAAAGTGCACCGCGGCGCTGGGGTCTTGTTTCTGGTAAAAAATTATACGGGCGATGTGCTCAATTTTGAGACTGCTGCTGAGCTGTGCTCGATGGACGGAATACAAGTTCAATGCATTTTGATTGATGACGATGTGGCTGTAAAAGGCGGTGGACATACTGCTGGCAGACGTGGGGTTGGCGTGACGGTGTTTGCGGAAAAGATTGGTGGCGCTGCTGCTCAAGCAGGATATAATCTTGAAGAATGCGCTGACTTGTGCCGCCGCGTGAACGTGAACGGGCGTTCTATGGGGGTTGCTTTGAGTTCGTGCATTGTTCCGGAAATAGGGGCTCCGACATTCCTTTTAGATCATGATGAAGTTGAAATAGGTATTGGTATCCATGGCGAACCGGGGGTGGAGCGTATCCCTATGGCGGATGTGGATGAGCTGGTGGAAATACTGGTTGAGCATATTTTTTCAGATCCGGAATATGTACGCGTTGTCCGTGAGATGAACTTGGCTTCAGGACTGTGGGAAGACGTGCAGCTTGTAAGCGAACCCTTTACAGACAGTGATGAATTTATTGTTTTGGTGAATGGTATGGGCGGAACACCGTTGGGTGAATTGTATGGGGTGTACCGTAAACTCGCTTCCATGTGTGACGAGCGTGGTGTGCGTATTAAACGTAATTTGGTCGGAACATATATTTCATCATTAGAAATGCAGGGGTGCTCTATCAGCATGTTGCGGGCAGATGATGAGATGGTGAAATTTTGGGATGCTCGGGTTGTGACCCCTGGGTTCTGTACTCCGGAATGTACCAGTGAAATAGCAGCAGATGAGGAAAAGAATGCTGACTAAAGCGACGGCCTTACTCTGGTTCGAAAAAGCAGCTTATTATCTGGCTGAAAATAAGAACGAACTGCATATGCTTGATGCTGCCATTGGAGACGGTGACCACGGAATTAATATGGATAGAGGGTTTAGCGCTCTTGTCCGGGACATTCCGGAGATTGAACATTTGTGTTTGGGGGAAATACTCAGACGCGCAGGCATGGTGTTACTTTCCAATATTGGCGGCGCAAGCGGGCCTTTGTACGGCACCTTGTTTCTAAAGGGGGCAGCAACCGTTGGTGATAGCGAGGCGCTTGATGCGACAGGCCTGCTGACGCTCCTTGATGTAGGTGTTGCAGGGCTGGTCATGCGCGGTAGGACGGAGGAAAACGAGAAAACTATGTATGATGTGTGGGCTCCGGTGCTGCGCGAATATAAAAAATGTTTAGAAGCGGGCATGAGTTTAGATAAGATTCTAGGGGCCTGCGTCAAAGCGGCTGAATTAGGGATGAAGGCTACCATTCCAATGCTGGCATTAAAAGGGCGAGCAAGTTATCTTGGAGAGCGGAGTATCGGGCATCAGGACCCGGGAGCGACTTCGTCGTATTACCTTATTGTCGCATTGTATGAGAGTATAAGAGAGTAAATATATGGTCGGTATTGTCTTAGTTTCTCACAGTATCCTTTTGGTAGAAGGGATTCAGGCTATCCTTGGTCAGATGACACAAGATGCGCCTCCTGTTGTTGTGGCTGCCGGAACGGGTGATGATGAAAATCCCATAGGCACAGATCCTATCAAAATTCTTCATGCTATCAAAAAAGCAGAGCAAGGTGACGGCGTTATTGTGCTTATGGACTTTGGCAGTGCTCTGATTAGTGCAGAAGCTGCCTTCGATCTTTTGTCAGAAAGAGAGCAGCATAATGTTTTTTTAAGCCCTGCACCATTTGTGGAAGGGGCCTTGGCTGCGACTGTTCAAGCGTCTTTAGGGGCTGGAGTTACAACCATACTTGAGGAAGTAGGAGCTATTAACCGCACAAAAGCAAAGCGCCTTGGGGTAGAAGACGTTGGGCTTTATGCTGCGACAAGAAATACTGACATTCCACCGGCAAGAGATAGGAGCGAAGAAATTTCATTGATAGTCCCGAACCAGCTCGGACTGCACGCACGTCCTGCCGCCCGTGTTGCGGGGACGCTTGGCGGGTATATTGCGGAGGTCTGGCTTATTCGAGGAGCTGACAGCGCTAATGCTCGTTCATTGAACCAGATGACAATGCTGACTGTACAAAAAGGTGAAAGTATTCAATTTCGTGCAGTCGGGGCAGATGCAAAAGACGCTCTTTCTGCTTTGCTGGCGCTTGCCAGTGAGAACTTTGGTGATGTGGATAAACCTGATTTTCGCTTACAGGGAAAAAATATGTTGGAAGGTGGTATTGCGGCGGCACCGGGGAGTGCTCTTGGACCTATTGTCTGGTATCGCCCTGAATTTCCAAAAATTGAACGGAAGATAGTTGCGGATGCTGAAAACCAAATGGTGCGTCTGGCAGAAGCTATTGCAATGGCGCGTATTGAGCTGTCTGAACTGGAGCATATGACGTCCGGTAATGTGGACTCCGCCGAAGAAGCAGAATTTTTTGCTTTGCATAGTATGTTGTTGGATGACCCGTACATTACGTGCTCAGCGCATGATTTTATTACAAAGTCGCGATACAATGCAGAATCTGCATGGGCGGAAACAATAGAAAAGACAATGGAGCGCTACCGCACCTTGCAGAATGAATATGTTCGCGGCAGAGCCGCGGATGTGCTTGATGTTGGTACTCGTGTTCTTAGGGCATTAACAGAAGAAGAATTTCGTGGCCCTCAGTTAGACGAACCAGCTATTCTTGTGGCAACTGATCTTGGGCCTTCAGATATGGTTAATCTGGATAAGAATATGGTGCTCGGGATTGTTACACAGGAAGGCGGCGCAACGTCTCATGTTGCTGTTTTTGCTCGTGCTTTAAAAATTCCTGCTGTTGCCGGAGTTAAAACCTTAATTCGCCCATTGCTGGACGGAGACATCATCGGTCTTAACGGCTCCACTGGAGAGGTTTGGATTTCACCTGATTCCAGACAGCGTAGAGCATTGGAAATGTTGCGAGCTCAGTGGGATGATCATTTGCAGGATGTTCGATCTAAAGCAGTAGAGCCTGCGGTTACCCGCGACGGTAAGAGCGTGCGAGTAGAGGTGAATGTTAAATCGGTAGATAGCATTGCGGATGCAATACAGGCTGGCGCAGATGGTATTGGCATTTTGCGTACAGAGTATTTGTATTTGAATAGAGACAGTGAGCCTTCTGAGGAAGAACAATATGCCGCGTATTCAAAAGCAGCCGCGTTGCTGAATGGCGAACCACTTGTTATTTCCACGGCAGACTTAGGTGGGGAAAACATTTTGCCATATCTGGATAAAACATCAACAGAGCGAAATGTTTGTTTCGATAAACGCGGTGTACGGTTCAGTCTCGCACATAGGAATCTATTTTTATTGCAGATTAAGGCACTTCTTAGAACTGCGGCAGAGTATCCGATAAAAATTTTGTTACCAATGGTCTCTCAACTTACAGAGCTGCGCGAAGTGTACGGTGTAATAAATGAAGCGCGTGCAATGTTGAAAAAAACTTCTATTCCCTGCGTGGCCAATATTGAAGTCGGCGTGGTTATCGAGGTTCCGTCATCAGTTTTTCTGGCAGATCAGTTGGCGCGTGAGGCAGATTTCTTTGTACTGGGAGGGGATGACCTAGCGCGCTATGTCATGGTGTATGATACTAAAAACTCTGTGCTGGGAACAGAATATACCGAACTGCATCCTGCCATATTGCGAATTGTACGTGATATCATACGAATTGCGCATGAAGCAGATATTCCAGTGAGTGTGGGCGGAGATATAACCAGCAACTTGCAGGCAGTGTTTGTTCTTGTTGGTCTGGGGATAGACTCCCTTGCAGTATCCGCTGCGTCTCTTGAGCAAACCAAGGATTTAATCCGAACAATTGTGACATCTGAAGCCAAAGAGCTTGCTTTGGAAGCTATGGAGTTACCAGATGCTAATAGCGTGAAGAGCCTTATTGCCATGCATTGTTGCACGCTTTACGAAATCTGATGTGGTGTCGGGAATATCTTTCGAAAAATTAGACAAAGATGCCATGTATTCTACTTATTTCACATAGAAAAAACCCACTTGCTGCCAGGTGGGTTTTTCTGTCTTGTTTGTCTCTAAAGTGCGTGGGGTACGTTCCGGATTTTTTTAGGGATGAATTACACTTAATCTCAAAGAATCCATCTCTGGGAGGTACCGTCGCCGGGTTAGTGCGACTGTGACCGGAACAACGCTAAGACATTCACTGCGATTATCTTTCATAGCTTATGAGTTATCTCCAGACAAATTAACTGCATCACTGTTTGGCACTAAATTGTTGCAATAAAGTCACATGGTTATTGATTGGTCAATCAAGTTGTTATTTGAAAATCAAAATATATTTACTAGGTTGCGATAAATCATTTCTTTGTAATGGGCTGTGTTGCTGAATAGTACAGATATAGTTGAAAAAAATGTCACAGCAAACAGCGAGGAACATGATGGCAGAGCGAGAAAAGAAGCTGGGCTTGGTTGGGCTGATAGCCATTGTAGTGAGTGCCATGATTGGCGGAGGGATCTACAATTTACCGTCAAATATGTCCGAAGGGGCAGCAGCTGGTGCTGTAATGCTGGCTTGGGCGCTTACAGGGCTTGGTATGTATTTTCTTGCTACTTCATTTCGGGCGTTATCGGACGCTCGACTAGATCTTGATTCCGGTATCTATGCTTATGCGCGTGAAGGATTCGGCGACTTTGTCGGATTCGAAATGGCATGGGGATATTGGCTGAGTGCAGTATTTGGTAACGTTGGCTATGCGGTACTTACTATGGATGCTGTTGCGTACTTTTTTCCACCGGAAATGGTTAGTGCGCAGCTTCAAGCATTCATCGGTGGATCTTTTCTTATCTGGAGCATGTGCATTATTTGCTTGTTCGGTGTTTCCGCAGCAAACGTGCTTAACATTATTACAACGGTAGCCAAGTTGCTGCCGTTGCTGTTGTTTGTGGGAATAGTCGCAATATTCTTCTCTGCAGAGAATTTTACGCTGGATTTTTGGGGAAACGCATCCGCAGGATTGGATGGTTTAGGTAAACAGCTCAAAAGTACAATGCTTGTTACGCTCTGGGCGTTTATTGGTATTGAAGGTGCTGTTGTTGTTTCAGGCAGAGCAAAAAATGCAGATGACGTTGGCAGGGCTACTATTTTGAGTCTGATCTTATGTCTTTGCCTGTACGTACTAATTTCTCTTCTTCCGTATGGATTTTTAACGCAGGCAGAGCTTGCGAAGCTTCCAAACCCTTCCGCAGCATATGTGTTGGAAAAATTAGTGGGTACATGGGGAGCATCCCTTATCAATCTTGGTGTCATCATCGCATTGTTAGGTAGCTGGTTGTCGTGGACGATTATGGTGGCAGAAGTGCCGCACGTTGCTGCGAAAGATGGTGTCTTTCCAAAGATATTTGCGAAAGAAAATAGACACGAATCTCCATATTTTTCTCTTCTGATAACAAGTGCCTGTATGCAGCTGACCATGCTTGTTGTGCTTTTTGCTAACAATGCATGGTTGTTCCTGTTGGATATTACAGGCGTCATGATTCTTTATCCATATTTTGTAAGCGCTGTGTACTTGGGCAAGTTGTGTATGGCCGGAGAGTATCCGAAAGATCAGCCTGTTTCTAAAGGGATGGCGCTATTTGCAGGCGGATTTGCCGCAGTATACGCGTTATGGCTTTTGTACGCAGCGACGCCGAAATTTTTATTGCTCTCCAGCATCTTCTTTGCCTCAGGATTGTTTGTTTTCTGGAAAGCAAAACGAGAACAGGGGCATGTAGCCCTGTTTGTTGGGTGGGAGAAAGCAGGTGCGATTTTTGTGGTGGGGATAGCAATAATCGCTGCAGTGTTCTTTGGTAGCGGGTACGGTAAATAATGGGTGCAAACAGTAGTAAGGAGCAGTGCATGTCAGTGGCAGACTTTCATGTATTAGTGGCAGAGGACGAAACAACGCAGGCAGAAACGTATGTGAATAATGCCGTGCATAGACTTATGCAGGAGTTGGAAAAACAGAACGTGCGCATTACCCGTTCCTACAGTTTTTGCGATGCCAGCATAATTCTACAAGCAAATACTCCTGTTGATTGTTTGTTACTCAGTGCCAATATGCATAACGAGAACGATGAGGAATATCAGCAGGCAGAGCGATTGATTCGTAAGTTGCACAGCAGGCAGGTTAATGTACCTGTGTTTCTGATTGCTGAGCGTGAGAAAACAACTCGCGCCATGTCCAGCCACCTGATGGAGATGGTGGATGAGTTTGTATGGATTGTAGAAGACACGGCAGACTTTATTGCTGGACGTATCGAAGCAGCGATCCGTCGGTATCGTAACCAAATGTTGCCGCCACTTATGGACGCACTTATGCGATACGGAGCCATAAAAGAATACTCATGGGCGGCACCCGGACACCAAGGGGGGATAGGGTTTACAAAATCAGCCGTGGGTAGAGTGTTTTTTGATTATTACGGCGAAAATTTATTCCGCACAGATATGGGCATAGAACGAGCCTCGCTCGGTTCCCTTCTTGACCATACCGGTGCTTTTGGAGACAGCGAACGCTACGCAGCCCGCGTGTTTGGTGCGCATCAAACCTACAACGTAGTCGTAGGGAGTTCCGGTTCCAACAGGACTATTATGCAGTCGTGTATCACCCATGACGACATCGTGCTTATTGACCGAAACTGCCATAAATCTATTGAGCAAGGGTTAATCCTTACAGGCGCAATTCCTGTATATATGGTTCCAACACGTAATAGATATGGCATAATCGGACCTATTCATGCCGCAGATATGCAGCCTAAAGCCATAGCCAAGGCTGTAAAAGAATCAGCCCTTGTAAAGCAATTAAATGGTCGATGCAGCCAATGCGAACCTGTTTACGCCGTAGTAACCAACTGCACCTACGACGGGTTATGCTACAACGCAAAAAAAGCAAAAGAGCGGTTGGAAGAATCGGCAGATGTAATCCACTTTGATGAAGCATGGTACGGCTACGCACGTTTTAACGCTATGTACACAGACCATTTCGCCATGAACGGCAATCCGGATGAACACGACGGAGCAACCATATTCGCCACTCACTCCACGCACAAACTTCTTAACGGACTTTCCCAGTCTTCCTACATTCATGTACGCGAAGGACGTAAAAAAGTTGATCCCGACATGTTCAACCAAGCGTACATGATGCACACCACAACTTCGCCTCTGTATTCAATAGTTGCATCTAACGATATTACTGCCGCAATGATGTCCGGTGAAAGCGGAGAGTCGCTTACGCAGGAAGTCATACAGGAAGCAGTAGATTTTCGCCGAGCAATTGCACGGCTTTGGCGCGAACACGCGAATCACAAAGATTGGTTCTTTAAACCGTGGAATCCAGAGTACGTGGAAATAACAGAGCAAGGCGAAAAAGAATGGGTTCTCTTTGAAGATGCCCCAGTAGAAGTACTGACTAAAAATCAGGATTGCTGGCGGCTCAAGCCTGACGAAGCATGGCATGGCTTCGAACTGGAAGAAGACAACTGGTGCATGCTTGATCCGATAAAAGTTAGCATCCTTACTCCCGGTATGGGCGATGACGGAAAATTATTGCCAGACGGTGTTCCCGCAGCACTCGTAACGCAATATCTTACCCGATTCGGAATAGTCCCGACCCGTACAACAGATTTTCAGATTATGTTCCTCTTCTCAATGGGCATAACCCGCGGCAAATGGGGAACACTTCTCAACACCCTGATCCGTTTCAAAGAGCATTATGATTCCGGTGACACTGTGCGCGACGTACTACCAGATCTCTACAATGCAAATCCAGAAAAGTATGAGGAAGTTACCCTGAAAGCCCTTGGTGACAGGATGTTTGCATTCTTAAAGTCGAGTGAAATGCATCTTGCCTTAGACAAGGCCTATACAAGCAGTTTCACTGCATTCATGAAGCCTCGCGATGCTTACGAGAAAATCGTACAGCAAGAAGTTGAACTAGTAGCATCAGACAAGCTAGGAAACAGAATAGCAGCTAATTCGCTGCTTCCGTATCCTCCAGGTATCCCGATGATCATGTCCGGAGAAGCTTTCGGGGCGCAAGATAAGTGTCCAGCCATCCAGTACCTCAACCATCTTGAAGACTGGGACAACGCGTTCCCCGGTTTTGAGCATGTGACAGAAGGTGCCGAAGTTAAAGACGGCAAGTATCACGTACTTTGTGTGAACAACAGACGACGCAGAAAGTAAACACGGATAATGTATCTGTTCGTGTAGGTGAGCCTTCGGCGACGTTTACTAACGGGATGCCTTTGGCAAACCTGCGGTGCTTGTCTGCGACGCCTTTTTATGTTGTCTCCGACGGCGCTTGCCAGCGAGGCTTTAAGAACCTTTTGCAAAAGGTTCTTAAAATCTCCAAAAACTTTTATTTGCGAGGCACACCTGTTGGTTACGCAACCTCGCGGCTTATGCATCATTACCTTTCGTGAAACAAAAAGGGCTGTCCCCATATATATGGGACAGCCCTCTTCGCTATTTAAGTCGGTGGAGCATAAGCCGCGTGAGAAGGTATCTAACGGGCTTACCTCGCAGATAAAAGTCTTTGGAAGGGGGCTGGGGGAGAACCTTCCTACAGAAAGGTTTCACCCAGCCGTCGGAGACAAAAGAAAAAGCCACCGCAGGTTCGCACCGTCGGCGACGAGAAAAGCCGATTTAAAAATGTTCGTTAGTAGCCCTAATTTCTTCAACACGGAGCCGAGCTTCGGAGTAGAGGGCGAGTGCTGCGACGGCACGATCGCACACAGCGAAGACAGGCACGTTGTTTTGTAAGAAGTGGTCACGTAACGGATCGTAAAGCCTGCCACCGTCGATGACGCCGATGATCGGCTTGGATGAATCTTTAGCAACTTCCACGAGAAGGTTTGCTATAGAGTTAGGATCATCCATGGAGAATGCTGGTGGAGTTGGCTCCGCAAGTGTGTGCATTGCAGGCGATAAAGGATCGAGTCCAACGATTACGGAATCGACTGCTGAATCTTCTACGAGAGTTTGCACGGCGCTTGTGTGGAGCGCATCGTTTGCTGTTGGTGTGAGATCAAGCGGATTCTGGATTGTCACGAGCGATTGCAGACGGTTTGCTTCGAGCGTTGCGGCAATGGCTTGTTTTGTCTCAGAACTGAACTGGGCTAGATCCATCTGGAAATCGTCGGAGTGGATGGAGTCAGCCATACCTACAGCTTCGAATCCTGCACCGCTGACAGCGGCGAGGCGGTTGCCGGCAATTTTTTTGTCGTGCAGCATTTCTGCAAGCAGGAAGAGATCCTGAAATTCTTGGAAACTTCTGGCGACGATGGCACCAGCCTGACGCACACAGCTTTCGCATACCATGTAGTCACCTGCGAGTGATGCTGTGTGACCACTTGTGGCTGTTTTGCCTTCAGGAGTCCGGCCTGCTTTGTAGAAGACAACTTCTTTTCCGTTATGGATAGCTTCGCGAATAGCTTTGCAGAATTCGAGACCGTCGAGATCGCTGAATCCTTCAGCGTATACGGCGATTACATCTACGTTGTCTGCGTCTTTGAAATATCGAACCATGTCACCAAGGGTGAGATCTGTCTGGTTGCCCATGGAGACCATGTAGCTTGGATGCAGCTCAGGACTCTGGCTGTAACGGTGGAGCATGAATGCGCCACTTTGACTGATAAGTGCAGCGCGGTGCGGTGTGGCTTTTCGGTTTTTCGGCAGTTTTTCTTCTGGGATAAACCATGTGTCGTAGGAGCCGGGATGCGACACAACACCCATGCAGTTCGCACCGAGGAACACAGGGCCGCCGCCTTCTTTGGCGTGTGTGGCGTCAATATGAGCAATCAGTTTTGCGGCTTCTATCTGGCTGTCTTCGGTTTCACCCATACCACCGGGGATGAGCATGACGCTCTGGGCGGCATCCAGATCGATGATCTCGTCTACAAGTTCCGGAACTTGTGTTGCGGAAACCGCTACGACAAAAAGATCAAGCTTGTGATCAAGGCTGGCAAGGTTGGGAACGCAACGTACGCCATCGATTTCGTCGATGCCGTCTCTGATGAGGGTTACGTTTTCTTTGGCGAAGCCTTCTGCGAGAATATTTTCGAGAATGATTCG
This sequence comes from Halodesulfovibrio sp. MK-HDV, assembly GCF_009914765.1. NCBI lineage: Bacteria > Pseudomonadati > Thermodesulfobacteriota > Desulfovibrionia > Desulfovibrionales > Desulfovibrionaceae > Halodesulfovibrio > Halodesulfovibrio sp. MK-HDV. The sequence continues at coordinate 119,333 of NZ_WYDS01000004.1, forward strand.
ACCGAAATTACGACGTGTAGCTGAAACACCGATGATGCCAATGCGCTCTGGGTGCAGCAGATCATGAATTTTTTTAATCGGGCGCGGGTTGGCTCGTTTTTCAGCTTTGCCGAAACGGCACATCCCATCAAGCGGAACCATAAGGTAGTCCGTGAATGCAAACGGGTTGATTTCCAGCTCTTCGATGATGAATGGTGCGTCGTTGTTTGACGGTGAATAGTGGCGACCCATTTCAATGAATGAACTGAAACATTCAATAAGCTGTTCGTCGGTAACAATGCGACGCTGACCGCGTGTGAGACCGGCAAGTTTGCGGTATGAAATAGTTTTGCGGAACAGGGCGAAGAAAGCTTCACCGTCGACGAGCTCTGTTGATGCTGCGACGATTGCCTGTCCTTTACGGAAACGTTCTGCGTAAAGCTCTGTGTCTGTTCCGCCAAGACCGGCACTGATAACCATGCCGAATTCTCGGGTGTGACGGAGACCTACAATGAGCTCGTTACCGAAAGCGCTGGAATCCGGTGGCATGAATTGCACTTGAAGCACACCTTTCAAGTCACGGCTGATGGCTTTCATGAGCGCATCACCTTTTAACCCTTTGTAGGATTCCGGTGCGTGGTCTGGGTTACGTTCGATGTATGTCGCGTAGTTTTCCGGCACTTCATACTGCATAGCGCGAACAGCAGAGCGGATTTTAGATGGCTGTTTTTCAACAATGCGCACGCCGCCTACTTCTGTCTTATGGATAATAGTAGGGGATACAATCTTGAGAACAGCTTTTTCACCCGGAATAGCCATAAGCTCTTCATCGGGAAAACGTGCGCCACGGGGCAGCAAGTTAGAAATTGGCGGTGTTTCTGCGCCGGAGTTGGCTAGCAGATTGTACACTTCATATTCGTATAGAAAATCTCTGTTTTCTGTATCAGCAGCAATAAATAACTGGGTAATCTTTTCAAAATCAATCAATGTGTTCATAGCCATCTCGCTTGGAAAAATTCAGTAAGAAAATAACTGTACGAACTTTTGACGTTTTTGTCTTTGCTGTGTTTTTCTTTTCGACTATGTGGAAAAAGGACTGGTGGAGTAGAGAATAGGCGTTTGCTTTTTATGCTTTTAGTAATGAGAAAACTTAAGCCAATTGAAGAAGCGGAGAAATACAGTGGGAACAGAAAAAAACATGCAGCCTGTTGTTCGGATTGCATGTTGCGGAAATCGCTGAATGTGAAGAGATAGGTAGAAAAAGATGATCGGGACAGGGAGAGAGAGGCTTCCTGTCCCGATCAGTTGTCTTGGCGCATGGTAATTGCTGGACCATGCTGTAAGACACAGAATAGAGTTGCCGTCGCCATAATTGCCAATGGCTGACGGAAAACAATGTATATTTTGCATGTGACAATTGTGTTACGAACTACGATGTTCAAATAAAAAAATAATAATTATTTGGTATTTAACGCATATTTTTTTCGTGAACAGCGTTCTCTGATTTCTTTGCTACAGTCCGAGAGATTCTGGAAGCGTGGCAACATACGCTTTGATTTCATCACGGACGGTACGGTAGCAGGCAAGCTGTTCTTCTTCGGAGGCACCCTGCGCTGCAAGTTCTTTTGCCAGTGCAGGGGGATCGGGGAAGCCTACATGAACAATTTTTGCATTACCTGGAAAGTACGGACAAGTTTCGTGTGCGTGGCCACAAACAGTAACAACCACGTCAAAGTCGATGTCATCAAAGTCACTAAGCAGTTGTGACTTGTGAGAGAAAATATCGACACCAGCTTCTTTCATTACAGCGACAGCATTCGGGTTTAGACCGTGCGTCTCGATACCTGCGGAATATGCATTAAGCACATCACTTTTGAGGTGTTTTGCCCAACCCTCTGCCATTTGACTGCGGCAGGAGTTACCTGTGCATAAAAAAAGAATAGTAACTTTAGCACTCATTTTTGTTCCTAAGTTGATCTGCTTGAACCACGCTGTTTCCGACAAATATCTTCAGGTGCACTGGAGACAATTTTTTGGAGGTGATCATGATCTTGTTGCAGCTCGGTGCAAGTTGTTGATTGTTCTTGAATCCAATCCAGAAGTGGCTTGGAGTACGCTACTCCCTTTCCGAGTCTGTAAAAAATCCATCTGCCTTCTTTTCTGAATTGAACGAGTTCTGCATTGTGCAGTACGCCCAAGTGACGCGATACTGTGGCTCCGGCTATTCCCAGCAGTTCTGTAAACTGGCAGGCGCATAGTTCGTCATGCTCCATGAGCGCGGCAACAATACGGAGTCGGTTTTGATCGGATAACGCTTTCAGAGTTTGAGTAATTTTTTGCATAATCATCCCGGGTGTGTTTCCACAGCCTAATCAGCACCTTTGTCCGTTATTACGTTGGCACGTTGACAAGAAAATAGAATTTCTGTGGCAAAAACGTTACGTTTTACCTTTTCTATCCCTGTTGGCTTTGAAAAAACGGACAACAGCAATTGATTAAAATGTAGAGACCCCCCCCTACGAAACATCTGTTGTGTTCGTTTAGTTGGTTAGCTAAATATGCTTTCAATGCTGAATTTGTCAAGAATCGGGTTGGGCAACTCTGTGAGTATCCAGTATTCTAGACTACATAATGAAATAGTGTTTAGTTAACTCGTTGTATTGTATGTTCAATAGTATGGGAGCCCTTTGCTTTTACAGCACATCCGGTGGATAAAGTAATGAGGAAGATGCTGAGTATCACTGCATAGATACATAATTTAGACATAAATTCTCCAAGGTTGAATGGACAGCACAGCACCAGATGATTTGAAATTCGTCAAGCGGGTACAAAGTGAGTCTGTTGATTTGAACATAGCAAAAAAAGCCCCCATCAGGCGATAGCGAATTCGCTACGATACCTGATGGGGGTTTAATGCTTTAGGAAAAGCCGTAACCCGAATTGTAAATAATGCTAGTACATTTTGCGTGGGTTAAAGTTTGATCCAACAACAGAGAATGTATTTTCAACAATGAAAATTGCATTCGGGTCGGTATCAAATACAATCGATTCCAGCTGTTTCATACGAATGTTATCAGTAACGCAGAACAGCATACTTACATCTTTACCGGAGTAAGAACCGGTACCCCAGACCAATGTACCGTTAAGGCGACGTGCCTCGCGCATCTTGGCCATAATCTCTTCGTTCTTGTAGGAGATAATACGCACTGCTTTTTTCTGGTTGAACATTGAGAGTGCGTATTCAGTTACATAGGAACTGAGAGAGAGCATGATGAGCGTAGTAACAACGAGATCAGGGTTAAAGCGGACTGCAATGAGTCCCATAAGAACTAAGTTGATGATGAAGAAGAAAACTCCGATACGTAATCCATATTTCTGATTCAGAATAACTGCAAGAACATCAAAACCACCAGCAGCACCGAAGGAACGAAGAATGATCCCGCTGCCAAGTCCCATAATGACACCTGCTGCGATGGATGCAAGCAGTCTGTCCTGAATATGAAGATCAAGCGTGAAATATTGCGTAAGAAACGTTACGAGTACCATGCAATACAAGTTCAACAGAAAGAATCTTTTGCCGACGCTGTGCCAGGCAATAACAAAGATTGGAATGTTGAAAATAAGGTACCACTGTGGAGTGGTGAAAGTATCGCTAATGTAACTTCCGAGAACAGCGAAGCCATACAGGCCAGCAGGAATAAAGTCATGGTGGACGGCGATACCGTTGTATCCAACGATAAAGATAATCGCACCAAAGGTGAGAAGAAAAATGTTCCACGGAAGAGAGTAGGCAAAAGCCTGACGGTTAAACTGCATTGTGTTTTCCTTAAGTTTTACAGCTTAGATTGTGGTCCGGTAAGGCCGGTTTTAGGATATTCTTGTTCGTAAAGTAACGTTTTGCCCTGACGGGCTGTATAAAATGCATAAAAAAAGGCTCGAACACATGTTCCGAGCCTTTGTAAAAACAATAGAAGTCGCAGCTTATCGCAGCCGCGTGTAATCGGACGTAGTCCAAGGCTCATGGAATACGCACGCAAAGATGCCTTCCATACTGGAAAGCGTTATCTGTCTATTTGCGATTGACGTATTCTGCATACAAAAACCTTGGTTAAAAACTACAAAAAGAGGCAGCCGTTTTTGGGCTTCCCGTACCGATTTCGCGCTATCTATCTGATAGTGAAGTCGGCGTCTAGTGGAAAAAAACTTTTTTTCAATAAAGATTTATTTCACAAGGAGAAAATGATTCTTTTTATATTATTGTCATAAAATTGGTATGTTAGCATTCTTTTAAAGAGTGTAGGACTATTGCTTGCGAAGAGTATTATTTTATCTTTCACACCATGTGATGGCCTGCAACCCATGATTACGAAAGGAATTGGTTACGTAGTCAGTGCATACAGCGTTGCACCGAGCATAAGTATAACAAGTGAAGAATTTACCATAAGGCGCATTTGAGGATTTTTTAATGAATTATAGAGCCCCGCGCCTAGCCCGCACCACATGGAATGAAAAGTAAATTGTCCTACCATAAAAGGAAAAACGAACAGAGCTGTTGTTTCTGCTGTAACAGGAAGCAATGCAAAAAACTGGCTATATGCTGCAATGGACATAGCCCAACTTTTGGGGCTGAGTGGATGTAAGAGCAGCCCTTCGCTTATGGTAAATTGTTTTATAGTTTCCGGCGGTGCTGCCTGTAACTTAAAGAGCTTGTATGCAAGATACAGAATGTATGCGGCGCCTCCGAACTTTAGCGTCAGCGCAAGCCACTCCCACTGTTTAAATGCCTCTCCAAGCCCCAACGATACGAGCAGATTAAGCGACGCAAATCCTATTGTAGTCCCGATAAGAAACGGAACAGCAGTTCTGAATCCGGTTGTTTGACCGATAGCCATCATCGTCATGTTTCCCGGCCCCGGTGTACCTGTCATTGCAACAATAAAAATAGCGAACGGTATAAGCAGTTCTGCCATGGAATGCTCCTTAAGAAGTAACCTTGAAAATATCTGCAAGGTTTTGCTGTAATTTTATAAATGGTAGCTTGATACTTTTGTGCGCACAAAAATTGTATGAGGGCTACTGTTCTGATTGTACCCATAGAATTGACATTGTGTGAATGTCAACGCTAATATTGTATGCATGACAAAGTGGACACCATTAATTGAAGCAGAGGACACGCCTTTGTATCTTGCGCTTGCAGATGCAATTGAGCGGGATGTGTATGCAGGAACCTTGCAGCCGGGAACGCGTTTGCCGACACATCGAAATTTGGCTGACGATCTTTCTGTAAACGTATCTACGATTACACGCGGGTATTTAGAAGCTGAACGCCGAGGCTTGGTTGCAAGCACTGTGGGGCGCGGTACGTTTGTGGCTGTTGACGCGACCACGCCATCTGCCATGGTTTCTTTCGAGCCATTTTCTCCGGGACTTATTGAAATGGGGCTGGCTACGCCAATGCCGCATCTTGATCCGGATTTGAGCATTGCCTTGAAGACCATCAGTCGTCGTAAAAATCCGGAAACTTTTCTGCGGTATTCAGACCCGCGCGGGCTGCCAGAGCATAGAGAAATAGGGGCACACCTTATTCATATGTATGGAATGCCAGCCACAGCAGATGATATTATTGTCACGGCCGGTTCTCAGCATGCGCTATCTACGGCGCTCTCTGCCATGTTTAAGCCGGGTGACAGGATTGCAACGGATGCATTGACCTATCCCGGTTTTAAATCTCTCGCTGCAAGTCTCGGGATTCGTTTGTGTCCGGTCGCGATGGATGAAGGTGGGATGCTGCCAGAGTCTTTGGATACTGTTTGCCGCCAGCGGGAAGTGAAGGGATTGTACTTGTTGCCTCACGTACAAAATCCAACTGTCTGCTGCTTATCGCATGAACGGAAAGTTGCTCTTGCTGCTGTTGCGAAAAAGAATGCTCTAACTGTTATTGAAGATGATGCGTATGCCTTTTTGTACGATGGTGATTTGGTGCCTCTGTCCTCAATGCTTCCTGATCAGAGTATTTTTATAGCGGGCGTTTCAAAGATGATTGGAGCCGGATTGCGCGTCGGTTTCATGTGTGTCCCGAAGCATTTGAGGGAAGTCTTTGCACAAAGTGTTTTAAATAGCATGTGGATGGTACCTCCATTGAATGTTGAAATCATTACAAAATGGATTGCTGATGGCGACATGATTGCTGCCAGAGAACGTAAACGTGCTGAAGCGAGGCGGCGTAGTGCACTTGTGCGGCAGATATTAAATTGTGGAACGTTACATATGTCGGGAACAGACTTTTTTTGCTGGTGGGAACTGCCGGAACCTTGGTGTGGGCAGGCCCTTGAAGCTGTGGCTCGCAGGGCTGGGGTCAATGTATTCAGCGCCGAAAAATTTATTGTCGGTGACGCTGAAGCGCCGAGAGCCTTACGTGTCGGGTTGACCGGCATGGAGCATATTAGTGAGTTGGAAAAGGGGCTTTGTATTTTACGGGAGATTGCGCAGAATCCTGATATGCAGAGTACGATGCTCAAAAGAAAGACTGGCTAGATATGTAGCCAGTCTGTAGTAACGCTATAGTTGAATGCTCTAATAATCGTCATAATAGTATTCTTCATCCGGACATTCATGTTGCCGTAACAGTGCTGCAAGCTCTTTAAGGCTGCTTGTGAGTGTAGATTCCGGGAATAAATGACAGTAGGGCGTTCCATCGTTAATTGCGATGAATGTGCCCTTCTGGTCTTCCGGTAAACACGTAATGCAATCAACGCCGATGGTCTTTTCTATTTCAAATTTAGAGAGAGTGTTGCCGGAAACACAGCCGGTAAGCACAAGCGAAAGTTTACAGAAGTTTTCGAAACCGCCTGCCGTGATAGTCTCTACAAATCGCTTAGCGCTCCCCATGCAAGGCTTTGTAGGCATGGTTACAAGCAGGCTGTCGTCTGCCATTTCCATTACTCTATAGAGTGCAGCATCCACACGGCTGCCCATATCAATAACAATTGTTCCAAATGCATCTGCTGCTGCAATGAGCATGGCAGAAACAGTTTCTGGAACCACACTTCCCGTCCCCATGGTCACTTCCGGTGCTACTAGGGCTAAGATGCCGCTGCTGTGATGATACATAGCGCTTTTAATGTATGAGGCATTCATTAGGCCGAGATCTTTTGCGGCGTGGCGTCTGTCACGCTTTGAAGGAGTATTCAGGAATGTGGCGACGTCTCCGTATGGTCTTGAAAAATCGAGTAAACCTACCCGTTTTCCATCTTGTGCAAAGCATGCTGCCAAGTTTACCGCCACAGACGTTGTTCCGGAGCCACCACGTGCGCCCATGACTGCAATAACTTTAGGCCGATTCTTTTTACTCGGATCAACCGAGCGGTTTGTTACGTAATCTTCCAAAGCCCGCTGTAAGATTAATTTGCTCAGAGGATAGCTAAAAAAATCTCGTGCGCCCGCAACTAATGCTTGTTGTTTATGAGAGTCTGTATATTGCGATGCACAAACAAACACAGCGCCGTAATTATGCCTTTTTGCTTCAAGAATACGCTCTCTTATTTCTTCAGTATAGTTAGTGCAGCCGATAACAAGAACTTCCGGCTTTGTAAGCTGAAGTGTGTTTAGAAGGTGTGTGAAGGGTATTTCACACAGCATATTATGAAGAGCGCCTGCAATAGTTGGATCACTGGCTTCAAGTTTTATGTATAAAGCTTCTTCAATTGTAGGCATTAATCCCTCCGATTGCTCCTGTAGGGAAAAAGCAATGTATATAACGTAATTCTATAGAGTGATGATCATTTTTCTATGTTCTTTTCTTCGGTAAAGACCTTCTCTGCGGTTGGAATGTCGTCGGGTGTTGTATCTACTAAAATTCGCCAAGTACCTATTGCAAAAGTTATACAGAGTATAACAAACAAAATATTTCGCAACGAACGGAAATGAGAAACTTTATGATCTTGAACCATTACATAATCTCCGCAATAAGATGAATAATGTTTCTATGTAAAATTGTATAAGTAAGCGTGCTGTTCATTCCACTAGTAGTGTAATATGTGAGCGCGGCAAGAACATATGATATTGAAAATGTATATTCTTACTGTGTAGATGCGGTTTAAATGTGTATTGGCGTTCATGTAAGTATATGGTTACGTATATACAGTGTGTCCGTTATACTAATTAGTTTGCATTTGTCTTTTTTATTTAATAATAAAGGGGTGTTGTGTGTTTGATTTGGTGTTGAACGCTCAAACAGTTGTGGTGTATTAGTACCGTCCCTTAGGTAAAAATTAAAGAAAGAGTAATAAAAACCGATGGAGGAAATAGAGTTTTCTTGAAAAAGAAATATGAGGGTGGTTGTCGTGAAGAGTGTTCGGGCAAGCGCATAGGGAAAATGCGCTGATGCTCTTCCAAAAAGGGAGAAGAAAATTATGCAAAACCAGAGAGTCTTTCTAGTTGCTCTCGTATTGGTTCTGTGCGTGCCATGTATTACTTTCGCAGCGAAGTATGTGGGATCTGCTGCGTGTGGTGAATGTCATGAAACAGAACACGGGCGTTTTATGCAACACTCGAAGAAGGCAAAATCTTGGGAGAGTATTGCAGTAATGGCGCCAAAGCTTACACCGGCAGAGCAACAAGAATGCTACGAATGCCACACTACTGGTTACAAAAATGGGGGATTTGTTAGCTACGAAGAGACTCCGGAACTATCAGATGTTGGGTGTGAAACTTGTCATGGACCTGGTGCGGCACATGCTGAAGATGGCGATCCTGATTTGATCAAGCGTAAACCTGAACCAAAAGAATGCGTGGTATGCCACAGTGCGGCCCGTGTTAACGATTTTGGATTCAAACCGCTTGTAAACAGTGGTGCACACTAGGAGGACATAATGGCGATACGGACTTCTTTAGGTGCTAAGATTACAGTCTTAATCACCATCATTTCGTTTGTTGTGTTCTCAATACTCATTGGCACTTCGACATTCCTTCAGCGTAAAGGAATGCTGGAGCAGCTTAGTGAGTCTTTGACGCAGACATCGCAACTGGTGCAGGAAGCGATTGAGCGCCCAATGGTTGTCGGTGATGATGAAGGGACGACTGAGGAATTCATCCGACTTAGGAATGAATACCCGGGCATGAAAATTCATCTTGCCGATTATGCTGGCGAAGTAACGTATTCAACGCAAGATGTTAACGTTGATAAGCAGATTGCAGGTCTGTTACCGATCGACGGTTTTGCGGATGTGTCCAAACGGGCATTGCAAGAACCAATAAAAGAAAATCTGATTGTAAGCGGTGGCGACAGTCCCGTTTTTGTCAGAGTAATCTCAATTCCAAATGCTCCTTCCTGTAGGCACTGTCATGGTGCATCCAAGCCTATTCTCGGGCAGCTGGTCATTACAAAAGACATTTCCGGTACGATGGGTACCATTGCCTTCCAGATGTATGAGAACATGGCAATCTCTCTTGCCGGATTGATAGCACTTGTTCTCAGTGTCGTGTTCTTTATTCGTAAAGTCGTTATCAAACCAATTGAGCAAATTGCTGCTGCATCAGACGCCATTACAAATGGTGATTTTAATGCACATTTCTTGGTTGAAAGCGAAGATGAACTTGGCAATTTGTCTAAAAACCTTGGTTCGATGGTTGAAAAACTTAAGATTGAGTTAGGTTTCTCCAAAGGTGTCTTACGGGGTATGACCGCGCCAATTCTTATTTGTGATGTTGACCGTAAGGTTACTTCTACAAATCAGGAAGCGATTACCCTTATGGGAGTTGCCGGAACACCAATTGAATACAAAGGTGTCCCGGTCTCTGAGTTCGTTGTAAACGACCCTTGTTGTGACCGGATTATTGAAGATGTAATTACATCACGTCGACCTTCCACAGGTAATGAAGGCGTTTTGGAAAACTTTGCGGGTGATCAACTTACCCTTATTTTTGATGCTGCGCCTATCTATGATTTAGATGGCAAAATGCTTGGTGTGTTCGTAATGATTACGGACATGACAAGTATGCGCAGACAGCAAATCAGAGTGGAAGAACAGAACGAAAAGATTACTCATGCTGCGGAGTCTGCACGGGCTATTTCTGAACAGGTATCATCTGCTTCTGAAGAGCTTGCCGCGCAGATTCGTCAGTCCAGCAATGGCGCTGATGAGCAGCAGAAACTTACAGGTGAATCCGCAAGTGCAATGACGCAAATGAATGCTTCTGTTCTTGAGGTTGCCCGTAACGCTTCTGATGCTGCTGAACTTGCTGCAACAACGCAGGAAAAGGCAGCGGAAGGCGGACAGATTGTAGGTCAGGCTGTAAGTAAGATTCATGCTGTTTCGGAACAGGCACAGGCTCTTAAAGAGGAAATGAGCGTACTTGGTTCCCGTGCAGATGGAATTGGCCAGATTATTACCGTAATTGAAGATATTGCCGACCAGACAAACTTGCTTGCATTGAACGCGGCTATTGAAGCTGCACGTGCTGGTGATGCTGGTCGAGGTTTTGCTGTTGTAGCAGATGAAGTGCGTAAGCTTGCAGAAAAAACAATGAATGCCACCCGCGAAGTTGTTGAGTATGTAGGTGCAATTCAGACAAGTACACATCAAAATGTTGAAGCGACAGAAAGGGCTGTTGAGCTTGTGGGTGATTCCACAGAGCTGGCTACCCGTTCTGGTGAAGCGTTGAAAGCGATTATGAAAATGGTTGAAGCAACTGCGGATCAGGTTCGCGCTATTGCCACTGCATCAGAAGAGCAGTCGGCAGCGAGTGAACAGATCAACAGTTCTGTAACCGTTATTAATGATATCTCTGAGCAGACAGCCGCCGCCATGACTGAGTCTACCGTTGCGGTAGAAGTCGTTGCGCAGCTTGCTCAGGACTTGGACGGCATTATTGAGAATATGCGTTCATAGCTTTAAATGCGTTTACAACATGTCGTGTGCTTTGATCTCCTGTTCCCGTACATTTGAGACAAAGCGATGGCGCTGACCATATCGCATGACAGAATATGTTGAGATAATACAAAAAGGGTGAAGCTGAGGCTTCACCCTTTTTTTGTAAGCTGAGTAACAGGCAGACGGTGTAGTTGATTGCGTCGAGGCTGTGCATCAAGAAATTGATCTCGCGAATCGGAGTCCTAGATGGTGAGGTCGCCTGTCTGTCGGAGTTAGGAGTAGTAACCCGCTGTTTTAATTTTACGATGGAGGATTTCCACCATCTTCTTTATGCAAAAAAATTAGAGTGCTTTTGATGTGAGCGGTTTGGTGGCTGGCTGTTTGCAGGAAGTGCCACCTTTCTGATTATTCAGTATAGCTTGAAATTTGTTGTCGCGTTTTGCAGCTCTGTTAATGAATTCGTCAGCGATTTTTGTAGGCCCGTTGCATTCGTTCACGAGGTAATGTTGCAGCTGTTCAGCTTCGGCGAAACTAAGTGCCCCATGAAGAGTGCGTTTATTTGGGTAATTAATATGGAACGTAGATGAGAGGATGAATTTGCCAATGGAGGTTTTGTACAGCTTCAGCTCCCACCAGTTTGGTGTAACGCCCATTACTTCTCTGTCATCAAGGTTCACAAGTAACTCACCTGTAAATACAAGATTCTCTTTGCCATTTCTTTTCAAGGAAACTGTCTGCATAGTAAGCTCCTGTGAAGATAAAACTTCTTATATTTGGGGTGCAGGTAACAGCAGAAAAAAGTGATAAAAACAAAACACTATTAATAACTACAGCTATTGCAATGCAAAAAAGAGGACTATGAAAGTGTAGTGCGTTTTTTATGCAGGTGTAGCAATGATAATGTTCTTCTTACTGCAACATACCAAATATACAAGAGAGGCGTATGGCGGGGGAGAGAGGGAAATATGATAGGAATAAAGTGGGGTGTTATAAAAATGCAGATGCGCCGGAACTAAAAGCTCCGGCGCATCGCAACCACAACAACAAACCAGTCAGGAGGGGAATCTATATTCCCCTATATATGTATCGCTCAAGGCGATTACAAACGTGATCAAATGCTCCCCAGTTTGCTGGCTGTTAGTGCATAGACGCAAAAAAACAGCCCGCTAAGCGGTGCCTAGATGGAAACGGTGAGACTGGAAAGTGGAAAAGAGGACGGCAAAACGCAATATTCAAAAAACCAAATATTGGTTTTATGGGTCCACTCTGTCCTTTTACCTGAGAGTTTCACTGCACTGGGAAAGCAGTTTGCTCCTTCGGTGCTCCTTGCGGAGTCTCTCCAGAGGCTCGTCCGAGCAGCAGTCCTTTTGCCTGAAAGAGTTACATCTTCGGCGCCGTGTCTTTTTTTGGGGAAAAAAAGGCGGTCTCTCCTGCTGCCTTCAACCGAGATCCATATGTTGAGGCAGACTCCTATTTATCGTGGGCAGATATAAAACGCAATAGAAAAAGCACCACAGTAGTTGAAAATCCAGTATTCCGTGAAAGTAAAATCGATTTTCACATATGCGAAATAAAAAAAACGCCCTGCTCATGGTGAGCAGGGCGTTTTCAGAGTGTATTATTTTACAGCAGAGTTGTGTAAAACAACATGCCGTTAGATGACTTCGTTAGGGTAAATCGCCTCGTAAGACTTTTTGTATTCAGCAAATGTTCCTTCATGAATAGCCTTACGTGCACCGCGAACAGTGTCGAGGAAGTAGGTAAGGTTATGGATGGAGTTCAAGCGGAAAGAGAGCAGCTCTTTTGCCTGATACAAGTGGCGTAAATACGCGCGAGAGAAATTGCGACATGTGTAGCAATTGCAATTCGGATCAAGTGGACTTTCGTCGTCCGCGTGCTCTTTACGTTTAATGCTGACTTTACCCAGTGAGGTGTACAGTGTGCCGTTACGGGCGTTACGTGTAGGCAGAACGCAGTCGAACATATCAATACCGGCATTAATGCCGTTGATGATGTCGAGAGGGGTGCCGACACCCATAAGGTAGCGTGGTTTCTCTCTTGGGAGCAAAGGAGCAGAGTGGTATAGAATTTCCATCATCTTTTCTTTGCTTTCGCCAACAGAAAGACCGCCCAGTGCAAAGCCGTCGAAATCTTCAGACGTTAGCTGTGCAATAGAGCGTTCGCGTAAATCTTTGTGGAAACCACCCTGAGTGATGGCGAAGAGCAGGTTATCTCCGGCACCGCGAGGGTATTCTTCACGACAGCGTTTAGCCCAGCGAGTGGTCATTTCCAAAGAGCGTGCTGTGTATTCTTTATCAGCACCAAAGCCTACGCATTCATCAAGCACCATCATGATATCAGAGTTCAGGTTACGCTGAATCTGGATAACTTTTTCCGGTGTGAAAAGATGCTTAGAACCATCCAGATGGGAGCGGAAGGTAACGCCTTCTTCTTTGATTTTTCTCAAACCACTGAGACTGAAAACCTGAAAGCCGCCACTGTCTGTGAGGATCGGTTTGTTCCAGGAGTTGAACTTCTGTAACCCGCCGTGGCGTGCAACTAGTTCGTCGCCCGGACGAAGGTAGAGGTGGTAGGTGTTGCCGAGAATAATCTCAGCGCCAATATTTTCTAAATCGTCAGGAGCAATGCCCTTAACGCTGCCTACCGTGCCCACAGGCATAAAGATAGGCGTCTGCACTACGCCATGCGCAGTTTGCAGTTCGCCTGTACGGGCAGCTCCGTCCGTTGCGTGTAATGTAAATTCTCCGATGTTAGCCATGGCGGCACTATACTCATGAGGACATGCAAAGTCATCCCAAATCCTGCATCAAAAAAACAGGCTGTAATTGCTTGATAACCTATTAAAATATAAAAGGCTGCTCCCGAATAATCATTCAGAAGCAGCCTTAATTCACAGTGGAACAGAAAAGTTATTTCTGTACTTTAATCTGGTTTAAAATTTCTGTAGCAGATGCAACCATACCACCAACGTTTGCCATGTCTGCTGGAATGATCATGGTGTTGGATTTTTCAGCCATTTTACCGAACTCGTTGATGAACTGCTCAGCAATTTTAAGCTGTGCTGCTTCTTTACCACCAGGGGCGGACATAGCATCTGCAATAAGGGTAATACCTTTTGAAGTAGCTTCGGCGATAAGGAGGATCTCCTGAGCATGGCCACCAGCTTCGTTGATCTTTTTCTGTTTTTCACCTTCAGAAAGTTCAATGGCTTCCTGCTTGTACCCTTCCGCACGGTTAATGCGGGACTGTCTGTCACCTTCAGAGCTAGCAATTTCAGCACGTTTTTCACGTTCTGCTTTCATCTGCTGTTCCATAGCGTGCATAACAGTTTCAGGAGGGGTGATGTCCTGAATTTCGTAACGCATAACTTTGATGCCCCATTCGCGTGCTGCTTCGTCAACTGCACCAACAACGGCAGCGTTAATGCTGTCACGTTCTTCGAATGTTTTATCAAGGCTGATTTTACCAATGGCAGAACGTAGAGAGGTCTGTGCCAACTGGCTTGCGGCAAGATAGTAATCATTAATGCCGTAACAGGATTTCATGACATCCTGTACCTGAATGTACAGTATGCCGTCGATTTCTACGACTACGTTATCGCTGGTAATACAAGACTGGGAATCAATTCCCAAAATTTCTTCTTTAGTAGAGCGGCGGTAGGCAACTTTATCTACAAAAGGGATGAGGATGTGCAGACCCGCATCAAGAGTTTTGGAGTACTTACCCAAGCGTTCAACAACGTAAGAGCTTTTCTGCGGCACAACAATAGCCGTCTTGATAAGAGTAATAAGGGCAAGTGCGGCGATAACTATGGAAGTAATAAGACCGGTCATGTTAATCCTTTTTGACTATAAAAGTATTTTGATCAGATTCTTTACGAGCGAGGATCGTGACAATTGCACCGGAATCAATATCTTCCGTTGCCTCAGCGTTCCAGAAAGTTCCCTGATATTTAATGCGACCACCACTTGTGCATGAAATTGCTTCAGCAACAGTGGCATGGGCGTTTATGGCTGTGTCTGTAAATGGTTCTTGGTCTTTAGCGTCTTGACCGAACCATGTAGGCATTTTTTTGCGGAGAAGTACGAGCAGGGCAATGGAAGAACAGAAAAACATGACAATTTGAAATGTCAAAGACAGTTCAAAGAGCGCAGTTATGCCTGCGAGTATTGCGCCTGCTGAGAAAAATATTGTTATGAAGGTAGGAGTAAACATCTCAATAAGAAAAAAGATTACTGCTAAAGAAAACCAAGCCAACCAGAATAAATTAACATCAAAATCCATGCTTAACATTGAGTGGGTTCCCCATATTCCATGCTATATATCATAATGCATACGTTATGCGAAAATAACACTAGGTGTTTATGGAGTAAATGGAAAATGCATGCTG
Organism: Halodesulfovibrio sp. MK-HDV; assembly: GCF_009914765.1. Classification (NCBI taxonomy): domain Bacteria; kingdom Pseudomonadati; phylum Thermodesulfobacteriota; class Desulfovibrionia; order Desulfovibrionales; family Desulfovibrionaceae; genus Halodesulfovibrio; species Halodesulfovibrio sp. MK-HDV. Next base: position 134,594 of record NZ_WYDS01000004.1, read on the forward strand.
AAACTTACAAAAAAAGTATCCGCAGCACAGTGTAAGAGCGCATGTAACATTGCTGTTGCATGCGCTCTTACTTATTCTGGTCCATTTTTGCTGAAAAGACGTGCAAGGCTCCTTTTACGTGAATGCTATTCTTTTGCGTTAACCGGATTGTTCATGGAACGATGGACTAGCTTTGGAGATGGCTTAGTTATCTCTATAGCGAACGTAGGTATCCATGACCGCGTATTGAACCCGATCTTCGATTTTGGTCAAAATTTGTTCAAGGGCTACTAAGAACGGAATACCGTTTTCCCGCTCACCGATGTCGGTAAAATATATGTCGTCCATAATGACGCTAAAATTTGCGCGTTGCGGCTTTGGCATGGAGCCACTGACAGACGGTGTGACGATATGTACGTTCTTAATGATATATTTGTTACCGATAACTTTTGAGTAATCGATGTATTTACTCGTATTATCCGGAAATTCGAGTGGCTTTGGAAGTTTGCTACGTAAGTTGTTGAGTAGCAACGTGACGTTGTTTTCTTTACGATGTCGTATGAAAGCAATATCCATAGCCTTTATTGTAAGATTATTGATGATAATGGTGCCTGTACCAATGGAAGATGGAAGCATCTCTACATCAATTTTTCCAATTTGGATGCACTGTCCACGAGGGTATCCAACTGGATTTCCAAGATATACGTTATGTATTGAGCCATAACCGGAGAGCGTGGAAAGCTTTGCGTCTTCCAGTTGTACTTTGGATCCCATGACCTTAGGCCCAATGTAATGTACTGTTTTCGTTAAAATTGGGTTAATAGACACAGTAGTATATGAGCTGATGCCTAATGCGATTAATCCGGCGAGCAGCATTAATAAGAAAATCTTTTTCACGAAAAGAGACTCCTTGCCAAGTGTGTATCGATCTCAATTGTTACGATAAAATCGTGAGAGCGTTGCAGCAAGGATTAAAGAAAAGAATACTATGTCTACTAAAGTGTTATTGTATACAGTTCCTAACTGTTTGAATGCGTTGCAATGGTCGTTACAGCGTTACAACATGAAAAAGCTCATTCTATTGGATGGTTACAACAGAATGAGCTTTGTCTTGTATATAGCACCAACGTGCGATTAATGCACGTTGTGAGTAACGATAGATCGCTACGATTGAATAGTATGTGGTAACACAAGATACATAAGGTGATCTAATGTTTGAAGAAGCTCTAAATATACACCGCCGCTTGCCATCGGAGGGCCGAACAAAGCTGCCCGTTGGTTGCGTAATGATTCGGTGGAAACAGTCTCGGGGAATGTTTTTGATAACGTCATAGCAAGACGTTCTGCTAACAAATACCCCTTAACTCCCTCATAGAAGAGTGTCAGGTTGTGCATGAACTCGTCAGAGACAGAATCCCAGTAGGCTTCCGCCGCAGGAGTAGGCGGCATGGAGACTGCGGAGCATAGCCCGTTGTACAGGTTGTTCAGGTTTGCACCCGGAATGCCTGCGCGCCAACCGATTAGCCACGAATTTCTTTCAAAGAAAAGACAATGGTTCTTGCCAATTGTAACGATATCGTCAAATATCCCTTTTGCTTCCAACAGCTTTTCATCTGTCCATTGTGGAATCTCTTCTGAAGGGTTCCAATCTGTTACCAGCGTTTGCTCTGCTGTAACTGCACCGTCAGTGAGTGTTTTAATGATATGGGCAAGCCATGCGTTTGCATCGGGTGAATTTGGTGTTTCAAGGTGCGTGTAACTAAGTACATAGCGGCCTTCACCGTATTTACCTGTGAGGATGCAGGGCTGACCTTTAAGGAATTCTGGACGTAATTTAAGATCGTACAACGCTTCCCACTCATTAAAAGTGCCCGGAGGAAGTGTGTTTAAAGGTAGATCTGCAATCCAGAAATCGTCACTTGGAGTTTCGTAGCTGGCCAAAATTTCAACATCAGTATTTTCTTTTGGAGAGAATCTGGCTGGCCACCAGACTGGAAGGTCTGGTTTTTCTGGAAAGTTATCTGGAACAAGGTCGGCAGAGTGAGAAATGTGGGTACCGATAGAAGAATGAAGATGGCCACTTACAAAATGTTGTAAGCGGTTGGTAAATTTTGCGCGTTCCCACGGACATAGATTCAGCCCGTTTTGACCGGTAAGTCCTAGCCCTGCGCCACCGCAGAAGCCTAAGTACTTGCCGCCATTGGCAACATATTTACGTATTTCTTCGATTCCCTTAGATCCAAGGGCGTCTGCTTTAAGTCTGGCATTGCCTCCAGGAGCAAGAAGTAGGGCTGGTGGGTTGCAAGAAAGCAATCCCTGCGCTATTTCTTCTCCCCGCACAATGCAGTATGGAAGTTTCATTGCTTCCAGTGCCCGCCAGACGAGTAAACCCCATAGGTGAGATTCGTCCCATAATATATAGATGCTTGACATTGTCCTTCCGCTAATTAATCTGACTTTTTGCAGTCGTGGAAGTGCACTCTAGCAAGCGAGGGCGGCGAGTGCAAATAGTTACAAGACTTGTTTGAAAAAGGGCAGTCCTCAATCACGGCCAGAGGGAATGTTCCCTTTGCAGGTGCGGGGCAAAGCCCGCTCGTCATGGGCATACCGAACATGCAACGGTAGCTTTGGCGTTCATATGATACAAAATCAGGCTGTAATACGTCTGAATACAATAAAGAATCTGGAGTAGCAGTATGGCGGAAAACGCTCTTTCTAAGGGGTATGAATCCCAAAAAGTTGAAGACCAGTGGCGCAAGCACTGGGAAGAAAACAACGTGTTCACACCGGATATGGATGCTGAGGGTGATGCATATTCAATTGTCATTCCGCCTCCAAACGTCACCGGTGCTTTGCACATGGGACATGCTCTTAACCTTACTCTGCAGGATATCCTTTGTCGCTACCAGCGTCAGAAAGGTAAAAAAGTTCTGTGGGTACCGGGTACTGACCACGCAGGTATTGCTACTCAGAACGTTGTAGAGCGTAAGCTTGCAACTGAAGGCTTGGGTCGTCACGATCTTGGCCGCGAAAAATTTGTTGAACGTGTATGGGAATGGCGCGATGAATATGGCAGCCGTATTCTCAATCAGGTTCGTATGATGGGTGCATCCGTTGACTGGAGCCGTGAACGCTTCACCATGGATGAAGGTCTTTCTAAAGCTGTTCGTAAAGTTTTTGCAGAACTTCATGATCAGGGACTCATCTACAAAGGTGACTACATCATTAACTGGTGTCCTCGTTGTCATACCGCTCTTGCTGATGACGAAGTAGATCACTCTGACGAACCGGGTGCGATGCACTACATTAAATACCCGCTCGCAGACGGCTCCGGCGAACTTACCATCGCAACAACCCGTCCTGAAACCATGCTTGCGGATACCGCTATTGCTGTTAACCCTGAAGATGATCGTTTCAATCATCTCATCGGTAAAAAAGCGATTCTTCCACTTGTTGGTCGTGAGCTTGATATTATTGGTGATAGCTACGTAGACATCGAGTTCGGTACAGGTTGTCTTAAAGTTACCCCTGCACATGACCACAATGACTGGGAACTCGGTCGTAAACACGGTCTTGAGGTTATGAACATCCTGACCGAAGACGGTACTCTTTCCGAAGATACCGGCGAATACGCAGGTCTTACCTGTGCTGAAGCACGTGTTAAAATCCTCGAAGCATTGAAAGCTGAAGGCTTCCTCGATCGCATCGAAGAGCACGAACACAGCGTTGGTCACTGCTACCGTTGTAAAACTATCGTTGAACCGTTTGTTTCAACTCAGTGGTTCGTAGCAATGACTAAACTTGCTCCACGTGCTCGTGCAGCAGTTCCTGAACTTACTCAGATTTTCCCAGAGTCATGGATCAAGACCTACAACCATTGGCTTGATAACATCCGTGACTGGTGCATCTCCCGTCAGATCTGGTGGGGACACCGTATTCCGGCATGGACATGTCAGGATTGTGGCGAGCTTATCGTAGCAGCGGAAGATCCAACCAGTTGTAAATGTGGTTCCAAGAATATCGTACAGGACGAAGACGTTCTCGATACTTGGTTCTCTTCAGCTCTTTGGCCGTTTACTACCATGGGCTGGCCTGACAAAACAAAAGAGCTCGATACATTCTACCCGACTTCCGTACTCGTTACTGGTTTCGATATTCTCTTCTTCTGGGTTGCCCGTATGATGATGATGGGTCTGCACTTTATGGACGAAGTTCCGTTCCATCATGTGTACATTCATGCTCTTGTACGTGACGAACAGGGCAAGAAAATGTCCAAATCAACAGGTAACGTTATCGATCCTGTTGAAATGATCGACAAATACGGTTGTGACTCCCTGCGCTTTACTCTGACTTCATTCGCAGCAATGGGTCGTGATATTAAATTGTCCGAGCAGCGCATTGATGGGTACCGTAACTTCAGTAACAAAATTTGGAACGCAGCTCGCTTCGCGTTGATGAACCTTCCGGAAGAAAAGCCTAAGACTTTTGCTTTCAATGAAATCGACGGCGTACATCACCGTTGGATTCTTTCCCGTCTTGAAACTGTGAAGAAAGATATGGATCACGCTATTACTAGCTACCATTTCAACGAATCTGCACAGATCATGTACAAGTTCATCTGGAACGAGTTCTGTGACTGGTACCTCGAGCTTATCAAACCTGACATGCGTGCAGGCGGCGAACGTGCAGAAAAAGCACAGTTTGTACTCTGGACTGTGTTGCAGGAAATGATGGTTATTCTTCACCCGATTATGCCTTTCATCACCGCAGAGGTATGGAGCGTATTACCGGGTATCGAGAACAAAGATATCGCAACCGTATTGTACCCAGAAATGCGTCCTGCCTGTGAAAGCCCAGTGGCTGAAACAGCAATGACACTTATTCAGGAAACAATCGTTGCAGTACGTACCATTAAAGCAGAGCTGAACGTTGCTCCACAGACTCGCCTCAACGTGCTTATCCGCACAGCTTCCCGTGAAGCAAACGCGTTGTACGAAGAATCTATGGAAGTAATGCAGGCTCTCGCCCGTCTTGAAAACGTTGAACTCGGCGCAGACGTTGAAGCACCAAAAGCTTCTGCTTCCAGCATTGTTCAGGGTAACGAAGTTATCGTACCTCTCGAAGGTCTCGTAAACTTTGAAGACGAACTTGCCCGACTCGATAAAGAGCTCGGTAAAGTTGAAAAAGATCTTAAGCAGGCTTCCGGTAAGCTGCGTAACGAAAGCTTCGTTAACAACGCTCCGGCTGCTATTGTTGAAAAAGAGAAAGCTCGCGCTGCTGAACTTGCAGATACACAGCAGAAATTGCTTAAGCTTCAGAAGCGTCTTGTTGACGCAATGGGCTAGCAACAAGTTAAGCGTTAAGCTGATAACTCGATAGAACAGTTGGAGTAAAAGTTAGCCTGCGGCGCTTTTGTCTCCGACGGGCAGGGGAGATAATCCCCTCTGCACCCCCTGATAGGCGAGAGATAGTATGTGAAAGCCGACATTATGGCTTTGCAACGTATTAACTGTCTGGATGGGGAGTAAACATCAACGTTTGCGTGTTAACGAATTTTGAATAAAAAGCGTTAATAATCCGCGGTCAAGGGGGCGTCCCCCTTGCGGGTGCAGGGCAGAGCCCTTGCCCCTCGGCGAGCCGCCGGAGGCAAACAACTGTGTTGTTCCATCAAGTAAGATAAAGTTATTATCAGGGAACCGGAGGTAACTCCGGTTCCTGATTATTACCGGAGGAATGATGAAAGTTTACCTTATCGGTGCTGGCCCGGGCGATCCCGGCCTGCTGACAATTAAAGGCCGTGATATTCTGAGCACAGCAGATGTTATCGTGTATGACTATCTTGCAAACGCTGAATTTCTTTCTTACGCAAAGCCAGAAGCCGAAATTATTTACGTAGGCAAAAAAGGCGGCGACCACACATTAAGTCAGGAAGGCATCAACCAGCTTATCGTTGGTAAAGCGAAAGAGGGTAAGTCTGTTGCTCGTCTTAAAGGCGGCGACCCGTACATGTTCGGTCGTGGTGGCGAAGAAGCTCAAGAGCTGCTTGCTGCTGGCGTACCGTTTGAAGAAGTACCGGGCATTACTTCCGCTATTGCAGGTCCTGCATATGCTGGTATCCCGCTTACTCACCGTGACTATGCTTCCTCCGTGTCCTTTGTTACCGGTCACGAAAATCCAGACAAGCCAGGCTCTTCCCATAACTGGAAAGCTCTTGCTACCGGCACATCCACTCTCGTGTTCTTTATGGGCATGAAGAATCTGCCGCATATTTCTAAGCAGCTCATCGAAAACGGTATGGACCCTGAAACTCCGGCAGCACTCGTGCACTGGGGTACAACAGCGAAGCACCGTTCTATGGCTGCAACCATCGCAACGCTTCCAGAAGAAGGCGTAAAGCAGGGCTTTACTTCTCCTTCTCTCATCGTTGTAGGTAACGTAGTTAAGCTTCGTGATGAGCTTAACTGGTTCGAACAGCTTCCACTGCGCGGTAAAGGCGTAGTAGTAACTCGTGCTCGTGAGCAGGCAAGCGGTATGGCAAAATCCCTTACTCAGCTTGGCGCTAATGTAATCCAGTTCCCTACTATTAAAATTGACCCGCTTGAAGATTACAGCGAAGTGCACACAGCAATTAAATCCCTTAGCGAATACGAGTGGGTTATCTTCACTTCCGTTAATGGCGTAAAACACTTCTGGAACCAGCTTGCAGAGCTCGGACTCGATACCCGTGCTCTTGGTGTCAGCAAGATTGCTGCAATCGGCCCTGCAACAGCGGAAATTCTACGCGAAAAAGGTATTGAGCCTGATTTCGTTCCAGAAAAATACGTTGCTGAAGGCGTTGTAAAAGGACTTCTCGAACGCGGCATGGACGGCAGCAAGATTCTGCTTCCACGCGCTAAAGTTGCTCGTGAAGTGCTTCCTGAAGAACTCCGCAAAGCTGGCGCACAGGTAGATATTCTTCCTGTATACGAAACCAAGCCAGCAGGCGAACAGCGCGAAGAAGTGCTCGAACTCATCAAGAATGGTGGGCTTTCCTGCGTAACTTTCGGCTCTTCATCTACTGTTGAAAACTTCTTTGACCTTGTGTCTCCTGAGCTTGTAAAAGAACATCGAGCCAACGTGAAGCTTGCTTCCATTGGTCCGATTACTACCAAAACACTTGAGCAGTTTGGCTTTACTCCGGATATTGAACCGGAAGATTACACCATCCCTGCACTCGTGGATCAGTTAGTCGAAAAGCTGTAGAAAAGTTTTTTGCTGGGTTTTGCCTCCGGCGGCTGGGCTGAAACTTTTTGGAAAAAGTTTCCCCCAGACCCCCTTCAAAAACTTTTATTAGCGAGGCTTGCACGTTTTCTATGCACCTCGCGGCTTATACCTCACTACCTTTCGGGGCAATGTGAGGGGATTCTTACAGATGAGAACTGATATTTGGGTGAGATTCTTATGCCTCGTCACCTTTTGTTAGGTTGGTGTGGCACGATATGATTATAGAAAGAGGATAGAGCGTTTGCTCTGTCCTCTTTTTTTGTGTTTTCTAGAAGGTGCAAATTATCAAAGAATAAAACGGTGAGAGTAATTACCCTACATAGCTGAAATCATATTTAAAAATTAGTATGTTTTAGCGAAGGGGTAAGGATGACTTTTACACCGAAAAAGCGAGTGCTGGTAACTGGTGGGGCAGGTTTTCTAGGAGCGCATTTATGCAAGCGGTTATTGGAAAAGCAATGCGAAGTTGTATGCGTGGACAACTTCTTTACTGGAACAAAAGAGAATATTGTTCACTTAATGGAAGATCCGTATTTCGAATTACTCCGGCACGACATAACATTTCCGCTCTATGTTGAAGTTGATGAGATTTACAACTTAGCATGTCCGGCATCACCCGTTCATTATCAATATGACCCTGTGCAGACCGTGAAGACAAGCGTTCATGGTTCGATAAATATGTTGGGTTTGGCAAAACGAACAGGCGCTAAAATATTTCAAGCCTCGACTTCGGAAGTGTATGGCGACCCAGAAGTTCATCCGCAAACAGAAGATTACTGGGGCAGAGTAAATCCTAAAGGCGTACGTTCTTGCTATGATGAAGGTAAGCGTTGTGCTGAAACACTCTTTTTTTGATTACCAGCGCCAGTATGATGTCCGAATTAAGGTGGCTCGACTCTTTAATACATATGGCCCGCAAATGCATCCAAATGACGGGCGTGTTGTTTCAAACTTCATTATTCAAGCCCTTAAGGAAGAGCCTGTAACTATCTATGGTGATGGAACGCAGACTCGTTCGTTTTGCTTTGTAGATGACTTGGTGGAAGGAATTCTCCGTCTTATGGATAGGACTGAAGATTCATTCGGCGGCCCTGTTAATTTAGGTAATCCGCATGAAATGACTATTCGTGAGCTTGCAGAAAAAGTTATTGCCCTCACCAATTCCAACTCGGTTCTTAAGTTTAAATTACTTCCGCACGATGATCCAAAGCAACGTATGCCGGATATCAGTCTTGCCCGTGAAAAGCTGAATTGGTCACCAGTAACAACTCTTGAAGATGGGTTGAAGAAGACTATTGAATATTTCAAAAAGAAAAAAGAATGAGCTAGCTATCGCTCTCTATTTGTTTTTCACTTATCGAAAAAGAAAAGGGTCGTCCTACAGGACGACCCTTTTCTAATTATGAAAGGTAGTGATGAATAAGCCGCGAGGCTTAAAAAGAAACGTGCTGGCCTCGCTAATAAAAGTCTTTGGAGATTTTTAAGAACCCTTTCTACAGAAAGGTTCTTAAAGCCCCGCTGGCAAGCGCCGTCGGAGACATCCCGAAAGCAGCTCCCTGTAAGCGCCGCTGGATACATATCGAAGGCAGGTTAGAGAAAACTTATTAGTTTTCACCCACAAGTTTTTCTTCACCTTTCGGCTTGGTTGAGCGCGATTGAACCACTTTAGAGCTTGGAGCTACGTCGTGCGTAATCCAGACGTTACCGCCGATCATGGTGTCGTGTCCGATGGTGATGCGACCGAGTACTGTTGCCCCTGCGTAGACTGTAACGTTGTCTTCAAGGATTGGGTGGCGCAGGTTGCCTTTTACGAGCAATCCTTCTGTATCTTTAGGGAAGGATAGCGCACCGAGGGTTACACCCTGATAGAGACGACAGCCTTTGCCGATGATGCAAGTTTCGCCGATTACAACACCTGTGCCGTGGTCGATGAAGAATTCTTCGTCGATTTGTGCTCCCGGGTGAATGTCGATTCCGGTGTTGGAATGCGCCATTTCACTAATAATACGGGGAATGATCGGTACTTCAAGACCGTACAGCTCATGCGCAATACGGTGATGGATCATTGCTGTTATGGACGGGTAGCAAAAGATGGTTTCACCCGGAGTTTTAGCCGCGGGGTCACCTTCAAATGCTGCTTTAACGTCAGAAGCAAGGAGCCTGCGCAGCTTTGGTAGAGCCTGTAAAAATTTCATTGCTGTGTCACGGGAATGTGCTTCGCAATCTTTGCATTCATCAGCAAACTCAGCGCAAATGAAGCAGCCGCCACGTTTAATTTGTTCTGCAAGTATTCTATAGATAGAATCGAGATTTGCAGCCAGATGATAACGCATAGATTCTATACGTACGGCTTTATCCCCGAAGTAACCGGGGAAAAGGGCTGCCTTGAGGCGCTCTACTAATTCAAGCAATGCCTCTGTTGAAGGCATTGGTGCATCGTGTTTGGAACGATGGTATACCGCAGCGTAAGATTCTGGAGCGCAAAGCTCTTCGACTACAGAGTCGAGTTCTGCCATGTTGTGTTGCTCCAGTTCGGCGTGTTTACGTTGCATGTGGTCTCCCTTGCGAGTTTGCTAGTCAGCTTCTGTAAAAAGCGGGGTTGAAAGGTAACGCTCTGCAGTGTCGCAGATGATAAAGACAATGCGTTTCCCTTTGTTTTCAGGTCGATTGGCAAGTTGTAGCGCTGCGTATGCATTTGCACCGGAAGAGATGCCACACATAATGCCTTCTTCTTTCATAAGGCGACGTGCCATAACGAGGGCATCTTCGTTGGTAACGCGAATGATTTCATCAATTACGCTTCTGTCGAGAATTTCCGGTATAAACCCTGCGCCGATACCTTGAATGGCATGTGGCCCCGGGGTGCCACCGGAAAGAATAGGTGATGCGTCTGGTTCAACAGCGATGCATTTAATTTTTTTATTGTGCTTTTTAAGAACAGAACCGACGCCGGTGATTGTGCCGCCTGTTCCAACGCCTGCAACGAAGATGTCGATATGACCGTCTGTGTCTTCAAGAATTTCTTTGGCAGTTGTTCTACGATGAATTTCCGGATTCGCTTCGTTCGCAAATTGCTGAAGATGGATGGCGTTCGGGTTTTCTTCTGTAATGCGTTTTGCTTCTTCCACTGCACCTTTCATACCTTGGGTGGCAGGGGTCAGGATGAGTTTTGCGCCAAAGCCTTTGAGGAGTGCTCTGCGTTCTTTACTCATGGATTCCGGCATAGTGAGAATAAGCGGAAAGCCTTTTACGGCACAGGTGAAAGCAATGCCAATACCGGTGTTGCCGCTAGTTGCTTCAACAAATACAGTGTTTTCGTTTGTCTGACCGGAATCAATTGCGGTTTGAACCATGTTGTTACCGATGCGGTCTTTAACCGAAAAACATGGGTTAAGGGATTCCAACTTACCGATAACTTCGGCTTGTACGCCTTCTGCAATGCGGTTGATGCGAACGAGCGGTGTTTTGCCTACAAGGTCGATCATTGAGTCTGCGATGTTCATGTAGTTACCTCATTAGATGAAAAAAAAAGGGTCGGACTAACCACGTGTGTTGTCCGACCCTGAAGTATATATCTTAGGGTCTGCTATTAACAAGAACAAGGACGTGATGGAGCTTCTATGCTGTCGTCATCCTTATAAGGAGAAATCTCACGCAGGCGCTTGATGATAGGAGGAAGCTCCTTAAGCACTACTTTGATTTCATCGTCGCTATTAAAGCGGGAAAGTGAGAAACGGATGGAACCGTGCGCGAATGTGAACGGCACGCCCATTGCGCGAAGCACATGGGAAGGTTCCAGACTACCGGATGTGCATGCAGAGCCGGAGCTTGCAGCAATACCGTGTCCGTCCATCATAAGTAGAATTGCTTCACCTTCAACATGCTTGAAAGAAATGTTGGTGGTGTTTGGCAATCTGTCTTTTGTGTCGCCGTTAATGATAGCTTCTGGAATTGATTTGAGAAGACCTTTTTCAAGAACGTCACGCATGTGCTTAACGCCTGTGTTCTCAATTTCCATATTCAACTGTGCAAGTTCTGCTGCTTTGCCGAGACCTACGATAGACGCAGTGTTTTCGGTGCCCGCACGGCGTCCATGTTCCTGATGCCCACCACGGAGGTGAGGACGGAAGGAAGCGCCTTTGCGAACATACAGAGCTCCAATACCTTTAGGGCCGTGAATTTTGTGGCCGGAAAGGGAGAGGAAATCTACAGGGAATTCTGCAAGGTTGATTTCAATTTTGCCAACAGCCTGAACTGCATCCGTGTGCATCATTACGCCGCGGTCTTTTACGATCTTAGCGATTTCATGCATTGGGAACATAACGCCGGTTTCACTGTTAGCATACATGATGGTAACAAGTGCGGTGTCAGGGCGCAGTGCAACACGAAGTTCATCAAGGTCAAGCTGACCTTTGGTGTCTACATTAAGGTAGGTTACTTCGTAGCCGCGTTGTTCTAAGTGCTGACAGACGTTAAGGATTGCAGGATGTTCAACACGTGTAGTGATAATGTGCTTTTTACCCGGCTGAGATTCCAGCGCAGAGTAAATTGCAGTGTTGTCACTTTCTGTACCGCCTGCGGTAAAGATAATTTCATCCGGCTGTGCGTTCAAAAGAGACGCAAGCTGATGACGTGCTTTTGCAATATCTGAACTGACCTGTCCACCGAACTGGTGCATGCTGGATGGGTTGCCGTAGTAATCTGTAAGAAACGGCATCATCACTTCAAGCACTAACGGATCAATTTTTGTGGTCGCGTTGTTATCTAGATAGATTGTGCTCACTGCGATACCTCCACAACTGTGAGTTCTGGTTCAACCTGTTCCTGCAAAGCTTTTTCTACAACATTTTTGAGAGTAAGCTTGCTGGAAGGGCAGCTGGAGCACATACCGCGAAGCGCTACTTTTACCATGTGTCCTTCAATATCGATAAGCTCAACATCGCCGCCGTCCTGTTTGAGGCGCGGGCGAACTTCTTCGTTAAGCACTTTCATAACAAGCTGCATACGCTCGATGTTAGAAAGAGCCGGACGGGGAGTAGCTTCAGGAACTTCACATGCAGCAATTTTACCAGTTGCTTCATCAATAAGTCGCTGAATGTCGTCAACACAATTACCGCAACCGCCACCGGCTTTGGTGTAATGTGTAACCTCTTCTACAGTGGTAAGGTTGTTTTCAGTCACAGCACGCAGGATTTGTTCATCAGTAACGCCAAAGCAATGGCATACAATGTTTCCTTCGTGCTCGTGAACTTCAACAGGTTCACCGCGGTAGGTTTTAATAGCCATTTCTAAAGCTTCCTGTCCCATAACGGAACAGTGCATTTTTTCTTCTGGGAGACCGCCGAGGTAATCGGCAATTTCTTTGTTGGTTATTTTTTCTGCTTCAGTAAGAGTTTTGCCTTTAAGCAATTCTGTAAGAGCAGAAGAAGACGCAATAGCGCTGGCGCATCCGAAGGTCTGGAAAGTGGCGTCAACGATGCGATCATTATCATCTATTTTAAGGAAGAGTTTCAGCGCATCACCACATGCAAGGCTTCCAACCTCGCCAACGGCGCTTGCGTCTGTCATCTCACCTACGTTCTTTGGATTTAAGAAGTGCTCGCGCACTTTATCAGTATATTCCCACATTACAAGTATCCTCCGGATTCAGTTCATAAGTATTGTGAGCGCATCTTGAAGTATAGTAATGCGAAAGAGGTTAGGGAAGGGGGAAACGCATTTTTTTTTTAAGATGGCACACGAAGCCTTACGATTGAACCCGATTTCAAGTGATATTCTTCGATAATTTTAAGAATATATGAGGCAGTTTGAAATGCAGACTATATTTTTGCAGCCTAACGATTAAATAATGCCGTTCCCACTTAAGATTTGAATAAACCGCTTGAATACATTCATATCTATTTGTGTAGGCATTTCTTCTTTCATGATGCGCAATGTTCTGAATGCGTCAGTTCCGTCTGAATATGGTCTTGAGGAACGAATTGCATCATAGATATCCGCAATGGTGACTGCACGAACCGGAAGGGGAATATCCGGCTCTTTAAGTCCGCAAGGATAACCGGAACCATCGAGCTTTTCATGGTGGAAGAGAATGCAGTTGAGGGCATCCTGAGAAAGAGGAAGTCGAGCACACACACCGGCGCCATGAACAGGGTGGGTATTGATGTGCTCTCGTTCTATTGTAGTAAGCGTCCCGGGTTTATTAAGAATAGCTTCGGGAATCATTCTCTTGCCGATGTCATGCAAGATGGCACCAAGGCCAAATTGTACCATGTCCCGTTCTGCAAACGAATATGTCTGGAGGATGAGTTGGGAATAGACAAAGACGTGAAGTGAGTGTGAATACGTTTGATAATCGTGGGCGATAATTGAACCCATAGTTTTGAGTGAATTTTCCAGAGTAAGAAAACTTACACCTTTGGTCACAAATTCGAAGACTCTGTTGAACTCGCCTCGGTCTATACCCGGAGGAAGTTCCTCTGTGAAAATTTCTTCTACGATTTCAAGTGAAGTTTCGTAAAAAAGTTGCGCTCTTGTTGGTCTTGGAATTTTTTCATCGAGAAGTGTTTCGCCGAGATGTGAAGTGATGTGATCAAAATACTCTGGTCGTTGGTCATGCCGGATGTAAACATTTTTCCGTCCGCTGTTGAGCAGGATTCTTTCATGATGCTCAGTAAAGCTGTCTCCAGCTTTGGCATACAGTGCAAAAGAATCATCACTGCGGATATAAATGTCGTAGTTCCCACGGGTCGAACGCAAGACCAGTGAAGGCAAGACGGGGAAAAAGTCGTGCGACAATTCCTCTCTGGGAGGTGCTTGGGGAACAGCTTGTGTCATTACCTGATGTAGCCTGTAAGGTTGTAAGCACAAATGTTACAAACATGAGTATGCAGCTTAGCTTTGGGGAAGCATGAGCAGTATGCCTGGCGCGGAGAGAACAAGGGGGAATTTATTCGCACCGTAAATGTCCGTAACATCATTCTGTGTGCTTAAGTTAGAACGCCCTCACCAACTTTTTTTGTTGTGATGCTATGTTTTCCTGTTACAGGTATGGCTTTATTATTCTGCACTGCTGGGGAGGAGTGAAAATGTAAGCACATAGCATAAAGCTGGTGAGTATCACCTATTTTCTATCCCTTGTTGAGCCAACAAAGGATTATTCTAACCTTTTAAAACACATTCAATTTAGTTAACTCTGTATGAAAATGTTAACTAACAGTGAACAACTGTATGGTTGATTCAGTAACCAACTGTGAAGGGTGAAAGTGAAAACACAGTGTGAAGCTATGCTTGATTCATTTTAACGCAAGTCTTATGACAAAACAAAATTACAAAAGAGTAACCGCATGTTGCGCTAACTTTTGTTGTTTGTCTACGACCAATTTTTTGCAATATGCAAAAGTATTATCGTTGTTTAAATATTTTACTATAGTTTTTTGGAAACAAAAAAACATTACCAATACCTGTTTTGTTTTTTACAACACTTAAAGAATTTTAATGTAAAATTTTTATACATTTTCTGTTGCTGATGTCTTAAAATGAATACGTATTTATTCGTTTATCACATATGTTCTGCACAAAATTAAAAAGTAATAGTGGTTTTCTATTAATTGTAGAAAGAAGCTATGTGTCAGTAAATAAAACGAATTTGAACATCGTTGGAGCTTGTTTTTACTTTTTTGTACAATACTTTTTTTTATGTTCAGGCAATACTTTTTATTTTTTAATACAGTTTTTTTGAATTGGTACGGCTAGAGAATGTGATGTTATATTGAATAATACAACTTCAGTTGGAATTTTAATATTCTTTGAAAAGGCAAAAATGTTTTTCTAAGTTATTATAATATTATGATATAAAAAGATTATTTGATTTTTAAACCAAAGTCTAGAATCTATGCAGTCTGTGTATATTTTTTATTTCTAAAGTGATGACGATGAGAAAAAGACCCCTGAAAATGGGACGTGCAGTCTTTTTGCTAATTTACAGGTTAAGTTAAATCAATTTACGTATGTGGAATTGTACAGATGATGCTACTTTTTATGAATGGAAAAGAATGTACAGGTTCAGGGCAGTAAGCATGTAAAAAGGACTCGCTGAGTAGGGGGGAGATTTTTCATTGCAGCTTGAAATATGCTGATTGAACTTTTCATCAATCATTCGTTATTTCTAATAGGTATAATGGGTTGGAGAAAAAACAAGCATGCATGGACTGCATTTTGATAACATGGTGTTTCAAAAAAATGTGGTAGGGTATACTGATTTCTTGTTTTCACAGTACCGAGTGATTTTTTCAAAAAAGAACAAACACTGTACAAAATGAAGATGCATATTATTTATATGTCCAACATGTTTGCTTTTTAGTATCACCTGATTGTTGGCTATCATTTTTTGTGGAGTAAAGACCGTTCAGCATGCAGCATATTTTCCGTAAAATTTTTCATTACATCCATCCTGACACTCGATCTGTTGCCGTCGATATAGCGATGTATCTCGCTGTAATCACAGTTCTTATCCAGAGTGTTTTTTCCGGGGCAGAAGCTTCTGGGTACAACTGGCAGTGGAGCAGAGTCCCTCGTTACGTTTTTACCATCACCGACGGATCATTCCACATGGGGCCGTTGCTTACCGGTCTTTGCGTAACCCTTGAAATAGCATGTTATTCTATGGTGCTGGCTTTTGCTTTCGGGCTCATTTCGGTACTGTTCAGATCTTCCAAGTCAATCGTTGCCCGTTCTATTGCTCTTCTCTATGTTGAGCTAATCCGCAATACGCCGCTTATGCTTCAGGTGCTGATAATGTACTTTGTTATCGCGCCAGTATTGGAGATGGAACGTTTTCTTTCTGCCGTTCTTGCGCTTGCTCTTTTTGAAGGAGCGTACATCGCAGAAATTTTTCGTGCAGGCATCAATTCTGTTCCTAAAGGACAGTGGGAAGCTGCGGAAAGCGTTGGCTTAAGTCGTTTTCATATATACAGGCTTGTCGTGCTGCCGCAGGCTATTCGAGCCACATTGCCGCCATTAACCGGGCAGGCTGTCTCTTTGGTAAAGGACTCCGCACTGGTTTCGGTCATTGCAATCTACGATCTGACAATGCAAGGGCAGGCAATCATTTCTGAAACCTATCTTACTTTTGAGATTTGGTTTATAGTGGCACTAATTTATTTATTGATTACAGTAAGTTTGTCTTTTGTCGTACATTTTCTAGAAAAGAAATATTCGTATGAACTCTAGAAATTGAGTCTAAGAAAAGAGGAGGATTCACGTGTTTAGATCTATGGTGAAAACAGTCGTTGCGTTACTGCTTGTTGTGGCATTTTGTATTCCTGCTTCTGCGCAGAATGTAATGTCCGAGCTGAACAAGGAAAGCGTAATTTCCAAAGTTATAGAACGGAATAAATTGCGCGTAGGATTTTCAACCTTTGTTCCTTGGGCAATGAAAGATAAGAACGGCGATTTTGTGGGATACGAAATTGACGTAATGAAAGAACTTGCAAAAGATCTTGGTGTTGAAATTGAATTTGTGCCAACCACCTGGTCTGGTATTATCCCTGCGCTGCTTGCAAATAAATTTGATGTAATTATCGGTGGTATGTCCGTAACTACTCAGCGTAATCTCAAGGTAAACTTCTCAGATCCGTATGACTACACCGGCATCGCCATTCTTGGATCTCTCAAAAAGGGCGGCGACATTCACACTCTTGAAGATGTGAACAAAGAAGGCGTAATTGTTGTAGCCCGTATCGGTTCAACACCTGCTGCTGCCGCAAAAAAATATTTCCCTAAAGCAGATGTGCGACTTTTTGAAAAAGAAACACAATGCGTGCAGGAACTCATGACAGGTCGAGCTACTGTAATGCTCGCCAGTGCTCCACTTCCTGCATTTAAAGCATATGAATTTCCGAAAAAGTTATTCGTGCCGGTAAAAGGAACATTTACGAAAGAGCCTATCGCTTTTGCTCTGCGTAAAGGTGATCCAGATACTTTGAACGTTCTCAACAACTGGGTTCGTATCAAGCATGATTCCGGTTGGCTTAAAGCCCGTAAAGACTACTGGTTTGAAGGCAAACAGTGGGAGTCCATGCTTAAGTAAACAGCATGAACTAACGGATTAAAAAATACATTTAACACTGTGGCGGACTTGTTCCGCCACAATTTTTCTTATGCAGCAAAAACGATATAAACCTGTTCTCCTCGACTACATCCTGCTGGCACTTATTGGTGGCAGCATTCTCTACTTCTGCTGGCAGTTGGAAAACGAGCTGCAATATGAATGGAGCTGGGAAACCATTCCGCAATTTATTTTACGAAATAAAAACGGATCATGGGAACCTAACTTTTTACTTGAAGGCCTTTTTACCACAATCCGTCTGAGCATCTGGGCAACCCTTCTGGCCTCAGTAGTGGGAGTGGTGATGGGGCTTGCGCGGGTAAGTCAGAGCCACTTTGCGCGAATGCTTTCCCGCACCTACGTGGAAATTGTACGAAATATGCCGCCAATTGTGCTGATCTTTATTTCGTATTTCTTTTTGTCTGCTCAACTTACCCATTATTTGGCGCTGGATTCAGTTGTTCAGGATCTTCCACCGTGGCTGCATTCAGTCATTTCGGTGCTGTTCAGTAAGCCGTCGCAGTTTACCCAGTTTGTTACAGGTGTAATAACTCTCGGCTTGTATGAAGGTGCCTACATTACAGAAATTGTTCGTGGCGGTGTAAACAGCGTACAGCGCGGACAGTGGGAAGCTTCAGCATCTTTAGGCTTTAATCGGTTTGATCAGCTTCGGCTCGTGGTATTGCCACAAGCGCTGAAAGTGATTGTCCCGCCGTTGGCAGGGCAGTTCATTTCAACGATTAAAGATTCAGCGATCTTGTCTGTAATTTCTATTCAGGAACTGACATTTCAGGGGCTGGAACTCATGGCGTCGACCTATCTGGTCTTTGAAATATGGATTACCATTACCATGATGTATCTAGTGTTGACTCTTGGCTGTTCATTGCTTTCCCGTTGGGTTGAGCATACTTTGGAGTGGAAGAATTAACGCTCGTTGGGTAATTATTTCTTTTGGTTGTGGTGTGTTTTTGTCTCCGACGGGGAAGGGCTCTGCCCCTCCACCCCGCAAGGGAGACTCTCCCTTGACCCGATTAGCGAAAAGTTATTGTTCGTGAACGTAATTACGGCTTAGTGCTATTTGTTTGGGTAATTGTCTGAAGCTTAAAAAAATCCGTCAGTCCTTTGAACTGACGGATTTTTTTGTATTTTATAGTAATTTGTAGAAGCGTTCCGGCGTCATGGCTCCAGCCAGTTGATCAAGTCGACCTTTAAGAGCCTTAATCTCATCATACCCTTGTGTGCGAAGATACGTATATGCCATGGAGGCTCGGAAACCAGAAAGGCAGAAGGTGATAATGAATTTATCGCGTGGCACTTCGCTCAGTCGATCCGGAAGTTCGTTCAACGGAATATGTTGTGCGAATGAAAACGTCAGTGTTTTCGCTTCTTCGTTTGTTCTGACATCTAGAAAAACGAAATGATCATGGTCAATAAACTTACTGGCTTCTTCAACGGTGATTCCGTATTCGCCTGCAACCAGAAAAGCTATGTCCATTTCGCGCAAAACTTCTGAGAGTTGAGGACAGGCATCGATGTGTTCTTGCATATGACACTCCTAATATAATCAGAAACTCTTTTGTTTCGGGATATTGTTGAACAAGAGTATTGTAGAGTCAAGCCACAGCATGTAGGCTGACAGATACATTGTTGTTAACTTAAATTATTCGTAACAGGATACACTATGGTTCGTTCTTTTTCCAAGAAGCAGATGTCTCCGATAATCCAGTTTGTAACCAGAGGTATGTGGCGTGTGGATTTAGACACTCTGCCAATGGTTCAACAATGGGGAGTCATTTTTTGCAGGCGGCTTTCTGTTATCTTTAATGGTTTTCTATTAGATAACTGTATGCTGCGTGCAACTGCACTTGCGTATACAACATTACTTTCCATAGTGCCGTTTCTTGCTGTTGTGTTTGCCATCTCGAAAGGGCTGGGAGTTCAGAACAGTGATACGTTACGTTATATACTGTTAAATGCATCTGCCGGTAACAATAAGGCTGTGGAGTTTCTTCTGGAATATGTGAACAACACAGATGTTACCACGCTTGGTGTTATTGGTGTTGCGACATTACTTTTCACCGTGATTTCTTTGATGGGAAACATTGAGGCTGCGTTTAATACAATCTGGAGTGTTAAGCACGGCAGAACCATGTGGCGTAAATTTACAGATTTCTTTTCTATGGTTCTCATTGCCCCTGTTTTTCTTGGCGTCGCTGTCAGCCTTAGTGTGACAATGCAGCATGAATCAGTTGTTCAAGAACTTTTGAGTATTGATGCTGTGAATTATGTATATATTCTACTGTTAAAATTGATACCGACCGTGATGATCTGGTGCCTGCTCTTCTTCGCGTATGCGTTTATTCCTAATCTCAAGGTTCAGAAAAGAAGCGCATTTGTCGGTGCTTTGATAGGCGTTGTTTTGTGGAAAGGGGTAGAGAGTATCTATCTTTCCTACTTAGTAGACGTGAATAAATACAATATGATTTACGGCAGTTTTGCCCAGCTTCCACTGTTCCTTATCTGGATATACATCAGCTGGCTGATTGTGTTGTTCGGTGTAGAGGTTTGCTACGCTATTCAATATGGCTCAACAGAAGAAGATAAAATGCTGGCCGGTAAAACGAGCTGCTATGAGAAAGCTATTCTTGCTACTGCCGTCATGGCAACTTTGGCAAAAACATATGGAGAGAATCAGGGCGCTGTGCGAGTTGATTCGTTGAGTGAAAAGCTAAAAATTTCGCAGCTGCTATTGGAAGATGTGCTTGGTCTACTAGAAGAGAAAGGTTTTGTTGCAAAATTAGATTCCGAAAATGCTACATATATTTTGGCACGACCAGCAACAACAACTTATGTTTCTGACGTTGTAACTGCCGTGGCGCAGTATCATCCGGAGCGAGTGATGCAATATGCGATTCAAGGGCATTCAGATTCTGTCGCTATTGTGGAAACATTATATAAGCAACTTGCAAGCGGTAATGACTGTACTCTTTCTGAATTGTAGTTCGAGAATTTCTGCCAGCGAAATCAGTTAATAAAATAGAATAAAAAAAGCCCGGAGCGTTATGCTCCGGGCTTTTCTGTTTTTAACATTCAGCGTCTTTTTTGTTCTGGTCAGCAACAAGCTGTCCACATGCTGCTTTAATATCCGCACCTTTTGATTGGCGGATAATGGCGGTTACGCCTTTGTCCCAGAGAATTTTCTGGAACTTGAGAACAGCCTCTTCAGACGGAGCTTTGTATGGATCGCCTTCTGCCGGATTGTAGACGATAAGGTTAAGCTTCGATTTGGTCTGAGAAATAAGCTTATGCAACTCTCGTGCGTCTTCGACAGAATCGTTTACGCCGCCAAGCAGAAGATATTCATATGTAATGCGCTCACGGGTTTTGAGCGGGTAATTTTTAAGTGCATGCATCAAGTCGTTAAGTTCCCAGCGTGCTGCTTTCGGCATAATTTTAGCGCGTACTTCCTGATTCGGAGCGTGCAGAGACACTGCGAGGAAAGCAAGGCCGGATTCGCCGAGTTCGTTGAGTCCCTTCTGAATGCCACAGGTAGAGACAGTTACGCGGCGTGGAGAAAAAGCAAGGCCGAGAGTGCTGTGCATGGTGTTAAGCGACTTGAGCAGAGTCTCAAGGTTAAGGAGCGGTTCGCCCATGCCCATGAATACGATGTTGCGAAGGATTGGTCGTTCAGCAACGTCGTTAAGGGAATGGCGCGCAACGAGAATCTGACCGAGGATTTCGCTCTGGGTCATGTTGCGTTTAAAGCCCATTGTACCGGTAGAACAGAAGGTACAGGCCATTGCACACCCAACCTGACAGGAAAGACACTGGGAGTATCTTCCCTTGGAGCCGGGAATAAGTACGGTTTCCACAAGAGCACCGTCATG
This sequence comes from Halodesulfovibrio sp. MK-HDV, assembly GCF_009914765.1. NCBI lineage: Bacteria > Pseudomonadati > Thermodesulfobacteriota > Desulfovibrionia > Desulfovibrionales > Desulfovibrionaceae > Halodesulfovibrio > Halodesulfovibrio sp. MK-HDV. The sequence goes on from NZ_WYDS01000004.1 coordinate 155,831, forward strand.
CAGCTTAAGGAGAAACTTGATCGTACCGTCTTTGCTTGTCTGGGAGGTAACAACTTCCGGCCAGCGGATGTATGCTGCTTCGTGCAGGCGAGCGCGAACAGTTTTTGAGATATTGGTCATCTCATCGAAAGATTGAACGTATTTATTCCACAACCATTGCCAAACTTGCTTGGTGCGGAATTTTTTTTCCCCGAGTTCTACGAGAAACTCTTCAAGTTCTTCATATGAGAGATCAAGAATATTAACCATGACGGCCCCTTTTATCCGGTATTGTCTACCGGTGAATATGTGGATGAACGCAGTGCGCCATCGCCACAGACTCTATATACATTAACGGTTCACCTGTGAAGAGGCTGCGGAAACCTTTGCAGAATACAGGGATGGTAAAGTTTGCCGTCTGTAAGCAGGTCAATAAGGTGGGTGTGAAATAACCTCTTAATTTTTAAAGGAAATAATGCTATGAGTAAGTGTCTTTATTGCACGAACAGAATTGTTTTATCGCTATGGAGGGGGTGTTGTGAAACTAGCTAGCAACTGCATGGTTGCGATTGTAATTTTATTTTGCGCTACAACATTGAATGCTGCTGCAGGCGATATTCGTCAGGAACACGCAGCTTCGATGCGTAGTGTAGATATGGAGCTATATTCTTTTTACATGGCGCATAGTCAGGGTTTTGAGCTATGCGGTGCTACGTGTCCGGATATGGGTGAGGCATTTGAAAATGCTTCTAGTGTATTTGCCGCTCTGCTTGATGATGCTGTTTCTTCTATACGTGGAGAGCATCATGATGCTGTAAATTTTCGACAATATGATGGTGTGTTGCTTCAATCCAGTAAGAGAACGTATTCGCTGACTGAAGGCTGTGCACCATGTTTTTCTTTGGTGGAAAAGGTGCAGACATATGTTGAGAATGGCCTGCCGTCTACAGTGGCGCGTGCTGCATTGTTTCATACCGAAAAATATAAGTTGAATCCTGAACTTGAATTTACTGACGGTCTTGTTTCAGCCGCCCGTTATCAGTGGGTTGCGAGTGGCAAGAAAAGAACCTGCAAAATTTCTGTACCCAAAACATGGGGACAAGCTCCATCGAATGGAGAGAAGCAGTCTGTGGAATATCGAAGTGCCATGGGGAATGGCGTTCCGTTTTTTTCCATACAGTATGCTCGTGCAAAACGAGTGTATTCTGATGACGCAGTCATGCATGAACTCCAGCGTCGTGTTTCTACAGATGTACTGACAGAACAGTTCGGTGCAATAGAAATTTTAGCGCAGGGCATCCAGCGACTCGGAAATACTCAAAGCATTTGGGTTATGTTCTCAGCGGATGGAAAAGGAAACAAGGGGGCGGGGTACTATTACAACTGGTATATGCTGGTTGATGGTACCGTGTTAATGTTTCAGTCAGGCGTAAGCGGTTCGGGTGAATCTCCGACCGTTCAACAGGAAGAATTGTTTCGAAAATATTATCAGACTCTGCGCGAAATAGCTGTATCGTCTGTAATTGGATAAATGTTATGGATGAGCCCGTGGACTGTTTAGTTCGTTGTGGCTTAATTACAATAAGAAAAGTCCGACATCGTGTATGCGATGTCGGGCTTTTTTGTGAACAAATAAATTTTACGGAAAGTTGTAGCTGCTACAACACACGCATAAAGATTTCAGCAACGTCTTCTCTGTTCAACGGAGCGACATGTCCAAGAGCACGGTACTCAAATGCACTTTCAACAAGGTACGGTACGTCTTCTTCGGTTACGCCCCACGCAGAAAGGCGTGATGGTGCACCCCATGCGGAAAATGCTGCACGGGTGGCATCAATGCCGCCTTGAATTGTTTCCTGTCCCCATACGGTTGATGCAAAGCGGTTGAAAATGTCCGGAGCCTTTGCGCAAACTTGTTGCATCCATGAAGGGAAAATGACGGCAAGTCCTTCTCCGTGCGGGATATGCGGGAAGCGTCCGCTAAGAGCATGCTCAAGCGCATGAGAGGTCCAGTCTCCGCCGGATAGGCCACAACCGGTAAGGCCGTTAAGGCTTAAGCAGGAAGCCCATGCAAGGTTGGCGCGTGCTTCGTAGTTTGAAGGATCGTGCCGCAGAGAATGCAGGGAGTTGATAAGAGAAATGAGCAGCCCTTCACAAATGTTCAGGGTTGTTTCTTCGTTGAAGTAACCGGTGCGCTTGTCTGCAATGCGTCCGCGGAAATAGTTTTCCATAACGTGAGTCATTGCATCAATGCCGCTACCAGCTGTGAGATTCCACGGAGTCTGTACCTGATAGAGGGGGTCGATTGCAGTGACTTTAGGAATCATGCAATGTCCGCCGAGGCTCCATTTTTTTTGTAACTGCTCGTTGGTGATAACGGCCTTCCCGTTCATTTCTGAACCGGTGCCGGACAGTGTAACAACTGTGTAGACAGGTAAAGAGCGCTCTACGGTTTTGCGAGATTCAACGCGCTCCCAGTAGTCGTCGAGGTAGAAGCCTGCTGCAATGGCTTTTGCAGCATCAATAACACTGCCGCCACCAATGCCGAGAACTGCACCTACACTAGCCTTACGGGCAATGTTTATGCCTGCTTCAACTTGCTCAAGTGAAGGGTTGGGTTTAATTCCCCAAAATTCTGTCCAATCCACGCCTGCTTCCTGTAACGAACGGGTCGCTGCTTCATAAGCACCGTTGTTACGTGCTGAGCCGCCACCCATAACAAGAAGGACCGAAGACGCTTCTTTAACAATATGCCAGCCGATGAGATCGACAGCGTCTTGACCAAAAATTACCTGAGTAGGGGCACTATAAGTAAAAGCATCCATGTTAATCACCTGATAAAAAAATGTTATTGCCCAGAATTATGCAATGTTGACTATAGCGAGTAACTGAGGTGACGACAAGTGTTGTGATGATGGATTGCGTGAAAGGGTACAGGAGAATAGTGTTCCTACAGTATGTTAGAGTGGAAACATGTAGTTATGAAGTGAGAGCCGTGGTGGAGTGTTAGTGTTGCTATCCTGAATGCGTGTACTCTATTTTTCCATTACGGATAAGTACAGTGCTGTCAGATACAGAAGCGAGCCATTCTCTGTCATGTGAAACAATAACGAGGCTTGTTTTATGTTCTGTTTTTGCACGTACTGCTGCATTTCGAATTCGCTCAGTGGATTCTTCGTCTAGAGAAGATGTAGGTTCGTCCATCAAAAGTACTCTCGGCTTTACCGCAAGACGGGCAGCAAGTGCAACGCGTTGTGCTTCTCCACCGGAAAGTTCAAACCAGTTACGGGTAAGAAATGTATCCGGTAAAAGGCCGACTTCTTCAAGTGCAGAAGCAGCAATGCCGGAAATATTGGTTATGCCGCGCACATGTAGGCCGTACTCAATATTCTCTTGTACGGTTCGTTTAAGAAGATATGGCTGTTGAGTGAGTAAAGTTACTTCGCGCCTGAGCGATGTGTCTGCGATAGATGCTTTGGCACCTTTGTACAGAATTGTTCCGCCATGTGGAGATTCCAGAAAAGCAAGCATGCGCATAAGAGTTGACTTACCGCCGCCGTTGGGACCGATTATACCTGTAATTGTTCCTGCTTCCAGTGTCAGGGAATCAATAGAGAGAACAGTTCTGCCGCCGTAAATTTGGACGATGTTTGAAAGCTGATAAAGCGACATGACTATTGCCCCGCGCGGCGTTTGAGTTTTGCGACACTGAAGTTCACACCGAAAGCTATGATGAGCAGAACCACACCAAGAGCAATGCCCATGGCGAACTCGCCTTTGCCTGTTTCTAAAGCAATCGCGGTGGTGATGGTGCGTGTGTGCCATTTAATGTTCCCGCCGACCATCATAGAAATACCAATTTCAGAGACTATGCGCCCGTAGGCTGCAACACCGGCAAGCATGAGATGATAGCGTGTTTCCCAAAGTGTCGCGCGAAGTACTTGGAACTTGTCCGCACCGAGTGTGAGCAGGGTTTCTTTCATGCCGGAATCTGCGTTTTCCACTGCATTTGCCACCATTGCAACAACGATAGGCATACCGAGCATGACCTGACCGATAGCAATACCGGAAAGGGTAAAAAGTAGATCCAAGTCACCGAGTGGTCCTTGTCGTGAAACTAGGGAGTACACGAGCAGGCCAATAACAACGGTGGGGAAGGAGAGTAGGGTATCGGTAATCATCCGTAGGGTGTCACGTCCTCTAAAACGACAATACCCGAGCACAAAACCAAGCGGCGCACCGATCAGAATTGTGAAAAAAATCGAAAGTGATGAAACGCAGATCGTTATATAAACGGCAGACCAAGTTTCCGGATTGCCGTCGAAAAGAAGTTGAAAAGCCTTTAGCAGACCTTCATATATGAAACCCATGTAATCTCCTTGCCAAAAAAAAGGGGTGGCAAAAGCCACCCCAGCAAAGTCTATGTATGCAAAAGCAAATTACTTACCTGCGTTAGGTGTAAAGAGCTGTTTGCCGAGCAGACGGAATTCGCCGATTGCTTTCTGTGCTTTAGGGGAAGCCATCCATGCGATGAATTCGTTAGCAAGTTCTACTTTTGCTTTAGGGCAAACAGCAGGGTTGATAGCAATAGCACTGTACTGGTTGAAAAGTACTTTATCGCCTTCTACAACGATTTTCAACGATGTCTTGCCTTTGTTAACATCCATGTACTTGATCCATGTACCACGGTCAGTCATGGTGTAAGCACCTTTCTGTGCTGCTACGTTCAGAGTTTTGAGCATACCCTGACCAAGCTGCATGTACCAGTCTGCTTTATCTGGAACTGCCATACCGGCTGCTTTCCAGAGAGAAATTTCTTTTTTGTTGGTGCCGGAGTTGTCACCACGGGAAGCGAAAGGAGCTTTTGCAGCAGCAATAGCTTTCAGTGCTTTTTCAATAGGCATGCCTTTAACATGTGCAGGGTCAGCAGCAGGGCCTACAATAACAAAGTCGTTGTACATAAGCTGGGTACGGTCAACGCCGTGGCCATCTTTAACGAATTTTTTTTCTGCACCCGGAGCGTGTACAAGCAGTACGTCAACGTCGCAGTTACGGCCCATGGCAAGTGCTTTGCCTGTGCCGATGGCAGTCCAGCGAATATCAATGCCGGAATCTTTAGTGAATTCTGGCATGAGCTCATCAAGAAGGCCGGTGTTGTCAGTACTGGTGGTGGTAGCCATCATAAGTACTTTTTCCTGTGCCTGCGCCATTGCTGGTACGAGCAGAGCCAATGCGAGAAGTAAGGCAGCAAATTTTTTCATTAAGAGCTCCATGGTCATTTTAAGTTATTTTTAGTCCTGATTAGGAATAAAAAGAGGTGTAACCGTATTTTCTTCCTAATGGAAACTAAAAATACCTGCTTATAAAATGACACAGATGAAAAAAACAATAATTACGCATTGATTTTGTTGAATTTAATTATCTACTTTGGAAATAGATAACCATAGTTAACTATAACTTACAGCAAAAAAAGAGGACAGTGAAAAAATCACTGTCCTCAGATAGTTAAAAAAACGGGTCACCGGAATAATTTATTCAAACAAGTAGCCATATTGCAAAGCAATTTGATCAGTCTTGTTTGCTACTGATGTTGCGAGCGCGGAGACGTTGTCTACTGTTACAATACCGGTGTCCTGAGCGAGGTAGTATTTCAGATTGTTTGAGTTTTCAGAAAACACCCAGACAACACTATATACAGAACCAATTTTAGGGCGGTCTGCAAATTCAGACATGGTGGTGATTATTACTGTAATCTTCGGAACATCATCACCTGTCATTTTGAAGAGGCTAGATGTGTTGCATGCACTTTTAAGTTCAAATGCAAGCATGGAACCGAGATTGTCTGCCCCTTTCTGCTCAACAAAAATAGGGGTAGTGCGCGATGTAACCACAGCAGGCGTGTCAGCCTTAGGTGCTGCGGGCTGCACTGTTTTAGCTGGTTTCGGGGCTTCTTCCGCAAAAGCAGGGATTGCTGCAAATGCAATGCAAATGAGTATGAAGCAGAGTAATTGTTTCAATTTATTCTCCTTATGTCGTTGCGCTACGTAGTATGAGATTGAGTAGCACGTACTATGAACGATGTCAGTTTGTCCGTGATTAGCTGTGATCCGGTGTGCGGATAAGCTGTACTAATGCAAGGGAAATACAAGATATTCCTGCTGCTGCAAGGAATGGGATTTTATAGTCCACCATCCAGAGCATACCGCCGAGGGCCGGAACAACAACCGCTGCAATGTGGTTGATGGTAAAGCTTACCGCCATTGATGGGGCGATATCGGACGGATCCGCAATTTTTTGGAAATACGACTTAATTGCAAGAGAGAAGTTAAAGAAAATATGATCAAGAACATACAGGAATGCCACGAGCAGTTTTGATTCCACATAGGCGTATGAAACAAAAACAAAGATCATGGCTGCATATTCCAGTGAAAGAACTTTGCGCTCCCCAAATTTGTTAACAGCTCTACCAATTGCAGGTGAAAGCCACCAGTTGATAATATTGTTAACGATGAAGAGCAGGGTAACTTCCTGAATGGAAAATTTGAATTTTTCTACCATGAGGAACACTGCAAAGGCCACAAATATTTGTCTGCGAGCACCTGCAAAAAAGTTGAGCATGTAGAAAAGCCAGTAACGACGGCGCAGCACCATTTTCTTATGCTGCGGTGCAACATTAGATGATGTAGGGTTTTGCGTAAAACACCACATGGCAGTGAGTATGACGATGATACCGAACACCCAGAAAATCTGCTGGAAATCAAGTTTCATGCTTAGCAGGAAGATAGATCCACCGACAACAAGGTTCGTTGCGGAACCCATTGCGCGGAGTCTGCCCATGATGACAGGAGCTTTTTTTAAATCAAAATATTGTAGCGTAAGAGACTGGTTAACCGTTTCATAGTAGTGGAAACCGAAACTCATGATGAGAGTTGTAAAAACCATTCCCTGATACGTAGGCATTGAACCTGTAAGCCCGACACCAAGCCCGAGGATGGCTATGGAAATAGCCGCTAGGCGGTGCTCAGAAATGAAAAGTAAAAGGTAGATGACTAACAGGGCAAGGAAACCGGGGATTTCGCGAACGGATTGAATGATACCGATCTGTTGGCCAGTCAGTCCTACAATATCAACAGCAAAGTTGTTGTAGAGGGTACGCCACGCTTGAAAACCAGCTGCAACAGCAATGGTCATGATAAGCAGATAAATATACATTCGGCGGCGATCTGCGTCGGACATGGTAGGCTCTCCAGAAAATCGTGCAAAAAAGGTGTAAATATTTACGCACACCCAAGTGCGCGGCACGATAATGCAAGATATTGGTTGTCCAAGCAAGCAAGATTATTCATACGTTTTGTAAAATCGTATGAATTAAAGATAGTTGACCGAAGAGTAACTACAGAACGTAGGCTTCGAACCAATAAATTTTAGTGGCAGGGTTTTTCCACATATCTGGTTTGAGCCCAGCTTTGATGCAGGTTTGTTCGAGAAATTTATTACGATCCCAGTTCCATTCCTGTGCAACTTGCGGAAGCAGTAAGCCGGAGTTTGCTCTATGTTGCATGATGAGCCCATGCGTACCTATTTCGATGAGATCGGTATCCGGACAAAGTGTGATTGGCCCCATGATGGAAATTTCGGTTGAGAGATACGCAAATTCAGTTTCTGACACTTGTGGAAAACGTGGATCTTCAAATGCTGCTGCGCGCGCCATATAGGCTACAGTAAGATACAACGGCCCTTGCCCGACAACATTCCCGATGCAGCCACGTAAGTTTCCATTCTTTTTGAGCGTAACAAAAGCACCAAGCTCCTGTTTTAAAAGTGGGCTTTCCGGCTTTGGAACGGTATTATCGTCAAGTGTATGAGCGCCTTCAAAGTACGTGGAGATACTCCACTGAACGAGTTCTCGTAAGTAATCTTTATCTGCGGCGGTTAAAGAAAGGCTGCGTACATTGGATTGTTCATTGTTCATACTTTTCTCCGTTTATAACACGCATAAAATGTCGCTCGGTGCTTCTTGTGCCATATGACTATAGAGACTTGATTGAATAAGTTGTTGCATCATGTTGCGGAACCAAATGTGCGATGCATCGTGATGCTGTCGCTCATGCCATGCAATGGTGTAGTCGAATGGTTCAATATAGAACGGCAAAGCGCACCATGCCAGGTCGAATTCCGGCGCAAGGTTACTCGCAATATGGCTCGGCATAGTTGCAATCATATCAGAACTACTCACAACTTTACATACTGTTGTGTACAGAGGGGCTGAAAAACGTACGGATCGACGCTTACCGATTTTGGCAAGTTCCGCTTCGATAACGTGTACTTTGTCGCCACCGCCTGTAATGGCTGCATGGTCGAGAGAGCAGTATTCGCTTAGGGAAAGTCCACCCCCGCGTTGCATTAACGGGTGATCTTTACGCATACAACATGCAAATTGATCCCGCCCAATAACGAGGTGATGTAGCCCTTGATACTGCGAATCCAACATTGATGTGATTAAATCATAGGGACCGTTCGATAGCTTGCCGATTGTTGCTTCGTTCGACATTTCTAATCTAATAGAAATGTTAGGAGCAACTTTTAGGTAGTTTTCAAGAACTTTCGGAAAAATATATTCTGCCACATAGTCTGAGGTCGCAAAGGTGAATGTACGAGTGCATTCAGCCGGATCAAAACTACTTCGGTCGAGCAGTTCTGTAACCTCACCCAGAATTCGTTCCAGATTCTGGCTCAGTTCTACTGCGCGTTCTGTGAGCGCAAAGTTGTTGCCACTGCGTACAAGCAACGGGTCGTCAAACAACTCACGAAGGTGCCGCAAGTTTTTGCTCATGCCGCTTTGTGTAATATTTAAGCGCTTCGCTGCACGGGTAACATTGCCTTCATCAAGCAACGCCTTAAGTGCAACAAGCAGGTTAAGGTTGACTGAAGCCAGATTAACTTGCCCTATATTCATTACCTAAAATCCATCCTCTAATTGAGGTGAAACAATAAAGCTGCCGTCAGAAGGGATTTTGGCTAAGCCGGTATCCTGCACGGAAGCTTTGCGCCCGTTCTGAGAAACTCGTCTGGTGGCAATCCATTGCAAGACTTGCGGGTAAACACGATGTTCAAAAGTAAGCACACGTTTCTGCACAGTGCCCGCTGATTCATCAGACGCAAAAGGTACCACTGCCTGAGCAATAATAGCACCATTGTCCATAATTTCATCAACGAAATGTACTGTACATCCTGCCAGTGTTACGCCGTACGCTACAGCATCCGCAATACCGTGCGCTCCCTTGAAAGACGGAAGCAGGGCAGGGTGGATATTAACAATGCGCCCTGCAAATGTTTTAATAAACAAAGGAGTCAGTATACGCATAAAGCCAGCGAGAACAACAAGGTCAACATTAGCGGCTTGCAATTGTTCAATCATCGCCGAATCAAATTCTTCTCTATTCTCAAAATTCGAGTGAAGAATGATTGCAGTCGGTATTCCGGCTTTTTTTGCACGTTCAAGTGCAAAAGCATTGCTGCGGTTGCAAAGAACCAGACAAATTTTTGCTTCTAAGGAGCCGCGTTCAACTGCATCAATAATGGATTGCAAGTTGGAACCGGAGCCGGATGCGAGTACCGCTATGTTAAATGACATTATGTCTCCGTAAAAATATGAGGCAGTTCGACAACGTATCTGAGTAATAAACCGGTAAGAAAGATCTTCCGGTGTCTATTTTATGGTTGCCCAAAACGGGTCTTCTTCTAACGTGCTGGTATCGCCACGATCACCGCCAGTGATTTCTGCACGCAACAGCCTGCGCATAATTTTACCGCTTCGGTTACGCGGGAGTGCATCACGAATGTCCACTGAACCTATTACAGCAATGGAACCGAGTTCAGCACGGACATGCCCAATGAGCTGCTGTTCTGTTTCGTCTTCTTCATCCATAAAGTACAGGGTGTCTGACTGTTCTTTGAGTACGACATATGCCTTTGCAACTTCGCCGCGAATTGAGTCCGGCATGCCGATAACAGCACATTCCGCCACGAGTGGATGCGAGGAAAGCGCTGCTTCAAATTCTGCGGTGCCTATTCGATGTCCGGCGATCATGATGACATCGTCAGCACGACCTTGCAGCCAGATGTATCCATCCTCGTCTTTTCGAGCAATATCTCCAGAGCAGTAATATCCCGGGAAACGAGACCAATACATTTCTTTGTACGTTTCTTCGTCATTGAACAACGTAGTGATCATGGCAGGCCAAGGTTTTTTGATGATCAGATAGCCGCCTTTCCCTGTTGGAACAGGGGTACCGTCGTCATCAACAATATCAATATCAACAGCTGGAAGAGGACGGGCTACGGAACCCGGTTTGAGCACAGATATCGGGTACGGAGAAATCATAATCATCCCCGTTTCAGTCTGCCACCACGTATCCAGCAACGGGCATTGCCCTTTACCGATATGTTTGTGGAACCAGACCCATGCTTCCGGTGAAATTGGTTCACCTACAGTACCAAGCAGGCGCAGAGTACTTAGGTCATGACGCAGGGCGTATTTTTCTCCAAAGCGCATAAGCATACGGATAAGTGTTGGAACTGTATAGAGAACTGAGATTCCCCAGCGCTCAACCACAGACCATAGTCTTCCTGCTTCCGGATACAGCGGATGGCCTTCATACATGAAGGTTGTGGTTCCTGCCATAAGTGGTCCGTAGACAACGTACGAATGTCCTGTAATCCAACCTACATCAGCAGTACACCAAAAAATATCAGTGGCATTGTTGTCAAAAACCTGCGTGAAGGTTTGATGTACTCCCACCATGTAACCACCATGCGAATGGACAACGCCTTTAGGCTTATCAGTCGTGCCAGAGGTATAGAGCATAAAGAGCGGATCAGTGGCATCCATGCTTTCTGTTATGGCTTCGTATGATTTACCGCGCATGACATCATGCCACCACAAATCTTTTTCAGCATCCATCTCAACCGTAACATGGGTGCGGTGCACAACAATGGTGTGGTCGACAGTATGTTCAACCTGTTCAAGTGCTTCATCAACCAACGGCTTTAGCGTTAAGATACGACCGTTTCGGTAGAATGCATCGACTGTAATAATAATTTTTGGTTTTGCATCTTCAATACGTTCCGCAAGTGCATTGGCTGAGAATCCGGCAAACACGACACTATGAATTGCGCCGATTTTTGCTGCTGCGAGCATAGAGATTACAGTTTCCGGTAGCGACGGAAGGTAAATTACAACCGTGTCACCTTTTGTAACACCAAGTTCACGCATGGCATTAGCGCATTTGTTAACTTCTCTATAAAGTTCAAAATATGTGAGCCGTTTCGTGTCACCCGGTTCACCTTCCCAAATAAGAGCAAGTTTATTGCGGTTTGGAGAGGTTATGTGTCTGTCGAGAGCATTGTGCACTATGTTGCAACGGGCGCCGAAAAACCATTTGTAGAAGGGCGCATCTGTGTCGTTAAGTACAGTATCCCACCGGCGGTACCACTGAAGTCGTTCCGCTGCATCTTCCCAGTAAGCCAGGCTGTCCACACTTGCTTTGTGATAAGCATGCTTCAGGTCGGCAGGGTTTACAGCAGAATCTGCAATAACACGCGGCAGAGGACGAAAAACTCGTTGTTCCGTCAAAAGTGATTCAACAGTTCCGTTGGATGTAGGTTGTGTGTTGTCTATCATGCTATAGCCCCAGAACTTGTTTGAGTTCACCTAACCGCCTGCGGCTGATAGGAATTTCAATACGGGTACGTCCGGCAGTTCTCAACATGAAGTTGGAACCGGGAAGTGATGCGATTTCTGTAACCATGTCCAAATTTACTAGGAATTTGCGATGTGCGCGGAAGAAATTGTGCGGGCGCAATCTCGCTTCCAAAATTTTCAACCTGTACGAAGTAAGGTGTTTTCCGGAAGCGGTGTGGACATAGGTGTAGTCTTCGTTGGCTTCAATAAAAATAATCTCGTTATACGGCAGCAACATTGTACGCCCGCCGGAGGTGATGGCGAGTTTTTCAATTTCTGCTGGGCGGAATTTTTCCGTAAGCTCCCATGCTTGTCGCAATGCATTGAGGAACTGATCCTGCTCTTCTTCTTCCAATGGAAGTTGAAGAGTCTGTTCCGGTTCTCCATCCTCAACTTCAGCAACGTCACGAACCGTTGGCTCCTGCCATTGTGTGGAAGGTTCCTGCGCGAGGTTGAAGTGCATTCTGAATTGTTCAAGACGCGAAACAGAACGCGCGAACCGTTCTTCTGTGCATGGGAAGATGAGATAATCTGTGGCTTCGAGTTCAAACGCTGTAAATGCGTCGTCCTCGTTATCTGCCAGAAAAATGAGAGCCGGTTGTTTGGTACGTCCGCGGAGGCGCCGTGTGAGTTCAAAGCCGTCGCGTGGTTCCTTGATGGAAACAGCTACAACGAGAACAGCGTATTCAATGGCACTGAGTAATTCCAGTGCCTCATCCACATGCACGGCCTCGCCCACTATACGCACGAAATCGACAGGCTCGAAAAACTTTCTGAGCTGTGTTCGGATTTCCGGATCTGGATGAACAAGTAGTGTTGGTAACATAGTAGGCAACCGTGATTTGAAAGCTGAAAAAAATATTTACATAACTGACTCGCACAATACTACATTCTCAACTGCATCATGTGAAGGGAAACTCGACCTTCTCTGGTTGAACAGTGAATTCGTACCGAAATATGGAGTAATCAGCAAAGGATAACATTTGAAAACCAATAAATTCGCAGTCGGGAGGACGACACTTCCGCGGGATAGCGGGGAAGCGGTTGTTAACCGTTGGCGAATATTAGAGCGATGCGAAAGCTAGTGTCCTAAGGGGGAGTACTTTTCATGGAGGCGCTTGCCTAGCCCCAAAATGTATCTACCTGGCAGCATTTCTTTGGATATAAAAAAAGACCGCACAATGTGCGGCCTTTCTTACGTTCTTAAGAGAGCGTCTTGCTATTTAGCAAAGCCTACTGCTCGGCGTTCGCGAATTACAGTTACGCGAATCTGACCCGGGTAGGTAAGATTGTTTTCAATCTTATCAGCAATCTCTTTACAGAGTAGGTAGGTGGAATCGTCATCTACGTTATCGGAGTTAACCATAACGCGGATTTCACGACCAGCCTGAATAGCGTAAGCTTTTGCTACGCCATCAAATGCTGTTGCAATGCCTTCGAGTTCTTCGAGGCGTTTAACGTAGTTCTCAAGGAGTTCTTTACGAGCGCCTGGACGAGCACCGGACAAGGAGTCCGCAGCCTGAACGAGAACTGCAAGAGCAGTGGTCGGCGGAGTATCTTCATGGTGCGCTGCAATTGCATGCACGATGTCTTTAGCTTCACCGTATTTTTTAGCCAGATCAGCACCGATAAGTGCGTGCGGGCCTTCAACTTCATGGTCGATAGCTTTACCAAGGTCATGCAGTAAGCCTGCACGTTTAGCCTTTTTGATATCAAGGCCAAGCTCAGCAGCCATCATTCCACAGAGAGAAGAAACTTCCAAAGAATGCTGTAAAACATTCTGGGAGAAACTTGTGCGGTATTTAAGCTGACCGAGGAACTTAATAAGCTCAGGATGGATACCGTGAACACCAGCATCGAAAGTGGCCTGTTCGCCAACTTCACGAAGCTGAACTTCAAGCTCTTCCTTAACCTTGCCAACAACATCTTCAATGCGTGCAGGGTGAATACGGCCATCGCTGATGAGACGTTCGAGTGCCATTTTGGCAATCTGACGACGCAGCGGGCTGTATGCGGAAAGGATGACTGTTTCAGGAGTATCATCAATAATGAGATCAACACCGGTGGCTGCTTCGATAGCGCGAATGTTACGCCCTTCACGGCCGATGATGCGTCCTTTCATATCTTCGCTTGGCAGGGTAACAGCGGTAACGGTCTGTTCACCAACGTAGTCACCTGCGTAGCGCTGGATAGCAGTAGCAATAATGTGCTGAGATTTGCGGTTAGCAGTCTCTTTTGCTTCCATTTCAATCTGGCGAACCATTTTAGCGGCTTCATGCTTAGTACGTGCTTCCACTTCGCTGAAGAGGCGTTCTTTCGCTTCTTCAATGGTAAGGCCAGATACTTCTTGTAATTTCAGTTCCTGCTCATCAAGTTTGGAGTCGAGCAGTGCAATTTTATCTTCGATTTTACGTTCTTTGCGAGTGAGGTCTTTTTCCAGAGAAAGCAGTTCCTGTTCTTTCTGGTTAGCCTGTTCGCGCTTACGTTCTACGCGTTCACTGAGTTCCTGAATTTTACGGTCGCGAGCTTTGGTTTCATTCTCACGGTCTTTAAATTCACGGTCAAGTTCGCGCTTCTGTTTGTATATCTCGTCCTGACCCTGAAGAATAATTTCTTTCTTTTGAGCCTGTGCTTCCTTACGAGCTTCTTCAATGATGCGTGTGGATAGTTCCTTCGCGTCACCCAATCGCTTAGAGGAAACAACTTTATGCAGTGCGTATCCGGAGCCAGCTCCAATAATAGCACCAACAAGGACGAGCCCGAGTGATATCAGACTCATACCTTTTCTCCCGTTATTACACACAGATTCTGTGAATCTGAGATGTACATGTTTAGAGCACAGATGTGCCTTTATATATAAAGGGAGAGTGGAAAAAAAAAAGCCCCGACTGTCTATATAAATTAATACAGTATGGCGTATTGCGAGCAGGAAAATGTCAAATTAAGACAAGTTATCCTGTGTTGCTGCGTCATTATCTGCACAGCCTTCCACTCTCGTTGTTAATCGTTCTAATCGTTGTTCAAGCGTTAGCAGCCTGTCTGCTGTAAGCAAATAATCATCTGCAAGCCCCAAGACAAGGAAGATGAGCAACTTTTCCTTGCTTATAGGCATACCCGGACTGTAGAGCGTGTTAAAACGGTCCTCTACAAGAATTTTCGCCCGTTCGACAGCGTCGTGGTCCGCTTCCGATTTGAAAGAGACCTCGGTGCCGAGTATTTTCAGAGTGAAGCTGCGCATAGCTTATTACATTGAGTCTGTAGGGTTTGAAAGCTTAGACAGCAGACCGTCAATGCGGCCCATAACTGCATCTTTCGTGGAACGTTCTTGTTCCAATTCGTCCTTCAAGGAGCGATTCTCTTCTTCGAGCACAGAAAGACTTACTTCAACTTCTTCTTTAAGCTGAATATTTTCGTTCTTAAGCAACTCTACTTCTTCAAGAAGAGATTCTAATCTTTGTTCTAAACGGTCTATAAGTTCCATAAGCTTTAACTATCCTTTTTGGTACGAGAAATCAATACTAGCATTTTTTGGGCAAGTTCTTCTGCTTGCCACGAGCAACAGCAATCGTGTTTTCAGGAATATCTTTTGTTATAACGGAGCCTGCTCCAACAAGGGAATTTTTTCCCACGCAAACTGGAGCAACCAGAGAAGAGTTAGAGCCGATGAAGGCATTGTCTTCGATGATTGTCTTGTACTTGTTAACGCCGTCGTAGTTACATGTAATTGTACCTGCGCCAATGTTAACACCAGTACCCACTTCAGTATCACCAAGGTAGGTGAAGTGGTTTGCTTTGGAGCCTTCTCCCAATACGGTTTTTTTCATTTCTACAAAGTTACCGACTTTGGCACTCTGTTCCATGACAGCACCTGGACGAAGCCGTGCGTAAGGACCTACTGTACAGTCGTTCCCTACAGTTGCACCATCAAGGTGGCTAAATGGATGAATAACACACCCTTCTGCCAAAGTGGAATCTTTAATCCAAGTGTTAGAATAAATTTCTGCGCCGCGTTTCACATGGGTAGTACCATAGAGTTCACACGGGCCATGCAGTACGGCACCCGGCTCAAGCGTTACCATTGGTCCAAGGCGCACGTATTCCGGCGCATGGATGGTCACACCTTGTTCAAGCCATTCCATAACAAGAGTGGCACGAAGCAGGGATTCTGAACGCACAAGTTCCGCAGGATTGTTGATGCCGAGCAGCTGCGGATCGTTGCCACATTCCACACCGGCAACGGTCATCTGTTCTTGAACAGCAAATCCTACGAGATCTGTAATATAATATTCACCGCTCTTGTTCTCGTTGCAAAGGCGTTTGAGAAGCGGTGTAACACTTGCGATATTGAGCAGGTAGATACCTGCATTGATTTCACGGGGCTCTGGACCATGCAGATTTTCATCGTAGTCTTTCGCTTCGATAATAGCAGCTACATCGCCAAGATGACGCACAACGCGGCCGAATGAGCCGGGATGTGGAAGGGTAAGAGTCATGAAACCAATATCAGCGTTATTGGAAAGAGACTCTTTTAGAAAATTGATGAGCCGGGGCTGCGGTAATAGAGGAGTGTCACCATTAACAACAAGAACATGAGAGAGACCGGACTCTACGAGTTCGTCCCATGCTGTTTGTAATGCGTGTCCTGTACCGAGCTGTTCGGTTTGGTGAATAAAATTACGTTCTTCGCCGGCAAATTTTTCTTCAATCATTTCTGATCGATGACCAACTACGGTCCAGATGCCTTCTCCGAAGAGCGGGTCTAAAGCTGTATATACATAACGGAGCATTGGTGCGCCTAAAAGTTCCTGAAGAACTTTGGGCTTGTCAGAATGCATACGGGTACCTTTACCCGCAGCAAGCACAAGTGCTCCGATTGTTTCTCTGGCAGACATTCTTACTCCTGAGATACCATGGTAACAAGTACTTCTAACGCATATGTACTACGTGTGTGAGCGGGGACTTGTCTAGTAGAAACGTATAATTGAATTTATAAGGAAAAGACTGGGAGTGGCGTGGCAAGGGGGCTGGAAGGAATTGTTTGTAATGCAGTGGCTTGGAATATTTAATGATAAAAAAAAAGCAGGCTGTTCGAAAACAGCCTGCTCTTACTATTACGATAATCTGAATATTATTCAGGATTACGCACTTTGAGGCGATGGAGTGAACGAGCAAGAGCTGCTCGTGCACGAGCGTAGTCAACTGCGTCCATTTCCATGGACATGCGTTGTTCAGCACGCTCTCTGGCCTGACGAGCACGACCGAGATCGATGTCTTCAGCACGCTCGGCAGCTTCAGCAAGGATGGTTACTTTGTTCTCGGAGATCTCTGCAAAACCGCCGGAGACAAACACGTAACGTGTCTGGCCGCCAACATTGTAGTGCAAAGGACCGATCTGAAGTGCAGCAAGGAACGGTATGTGATTTGGCAAAATACCAAACTCACCGTTGTGCCCAGGTGCACCTACATAGTCCACATCTTCACTAAGTACGAGCCGATCTGGCGTTACAATCTCGAGACGAAGTATATTTCCCATAAGTCAGCTCCTTTTAGGGATTAAGCCTGCTGACCCTGGTTGTACTTCTCGATAGCCATTTCAATGCCGCCGACCATGTAGAAGTCGTTTTCGGCCATGTGGTCGTAGTCACCGTCAAGAATGCCTCTAAAGCCTTTGATGGTGTCTTCAAGTTTTACATACTCACCAGGGGTGCCGGTAAATACTTCCGCTACGTGGAACGGCTGGGAAAGGAAACGCTGAATACGACGTGCGCGTGCTACCACGAGCTGGTCATCATCAGAGAGTTCGTCCATACCGAGAATTGCGATGATATCCTGAAGATCTTTGTACTTCTGGAGGCTCATCTGCACTTCACGAGCGATATTGTAATGTTCTTCACCTACGACGTTCGGGTCAAGAATACGGGAGGTAGAGTCAAGCGGGTCAACCGCTGGATAAATACCAAGTTCCGCAATCTGACGAGAAAGTACAAGAGTACCGTCAAGGTGAGAGAATGTGGTTGCCGGAGCAGGGTCAGTCAAGTCATCAGCAGGTACGTATACAGCCTGAACAGAGGTAATAGAACCTTTGGTTGTGGATGTAATACGTTCCTGAAGGCCACCAAGGTCAGTACCGAGAGTAGGCTGGTAGCCTACCGCTGATGGCATACGACCGAGGAGAGCAGATACTTCTGAACCAGCCTGAGTAAAGCGGAAGATGTTGTCAACGAAGAGAAGCACGTCCTGGTTCTCTTCATCACGGTAATATTCCGCACAGGTGAGAGCAGTAAGCGCAACACGTGCACGTGCTCCCGGAGGTTCGTTCATCTGACCATATACGAGGGCGGCTTTCTCAAGAACGCCAGCGTCTTTCATTTCATGGTAAAGGTCGTTACCTTCACGGGTACGTTCACCAACACCAGCAAATACGGAGATACCACCGTGCTGCTTAGCGATGTTGTTAATCATTTCCATGAGAATAACAGTTTTACCTACACCAGCACCACCGAAGAGACCCATCTTACCACCCTTAGGGAATGGAATGAGGAGGTCTACAACTTTAATACCAGTTTCAAGAACTTCAACGTTAGTGTCCTGCTCTGTAAATGACGGAGCAGAGCGGTGAATAGGCATCATCTTTTTAGCATCGATGGGACCCATTTCATCCACTGGTTCACCAACAACGTTCATGATGCGGCCAAGGGAAGCATCACCAACTGGTACAGTAATAGCTGCGCCAGTATCGATTACTTCCATACCACGAACAAGACCTTCAGTAGCGTCCATCGCGATGGTACGAACTACGTTGTCGCCGAGGTGCTGTGCTACTTCACAGATAAGCACAGGGGCGTCGGTGTTATTCGGGTTTTCAATTTTAACAGCATTCAGAATATTCGGCAGGTTGCCATCGGCAAACTCGATATCAACAACCGCGCCGATAACCTGAACGATTTTACCTACGTTAGCCATAGCTCATTCGCTCCCTTACTTATCCTTTCAGCGCTTCAGCGCCACCGACAATATCCATTAGGTCACTGGTAATGGCGGCCTGACGAGTCTTGTTGTAGATAAGAGTCAGGTTGTCGACCATTTCGTCACAGTTCTTTGTGGCATTATCCATGGCTGCCATACGAGCTGCATGTTCTGATGCAGAGGTATCAAGCAGGCCACGATAAATCTGGACCTTAATAAAGCGGGGCAGAAGTTCTGCAAGAAGACCTTCTACAGCTGGTTCGTAAATAAACTCTTTTTTAACGCCTGAGGTATCTTCTTCAACCTCAGGTGCTTCGTCAGAGGACATAGGTAGGATCTGTTGTTCAACAGGAACCTGTTTACCCATGCTCACGAATTCACCGTAAATGAGTACAACTTCATCAAGTTCACCGCTGAGATAGGAGTGGATAAGTTCCATTCCGAGCTCGTTAGCAAGAGAGAAGTCAAAATTGCCCATAGAATCCGGGTAGCCTTTTATAAGGTCAAACTCAGATTTGTGCGCAAAATCGCGTCCTTTCTTACCTATGCAGTAGAATTTAACGTCTTTACCTTCCGCAGTCTTTGCTTTGGCAAGCTTGCCAGCCTTAGAAATAAGGCCCGCGTTGAAGCTGCCGCAAAGTCCACGGTCGGAAGTTGCAAGCACAATCGCACAAGTTTTGATTTCCTCACGGATTTCAAGAAGTGGATGTGCATTCTCGTCTGCTTTGCTGGCAAGATCGCCCAGCATTTCGTAGAATTTATCCGCATAAGGGCGGAAGCGTTCGATACGAGACTGAGCACCACGCAGTTTTGCAGAAGCAACCATGTTCATTGCTTTTGTAATCTGCTTGGTTTTCTTAACCCCGGCAATCTGTAGCTGGACATCTTTCAATGAAGGCATAAACTACACCTCCAATCCTTAAGCGCTAAAGCTTTTTTTGAACTCGTTGATAGCGGCTTTCAGGCGACCTTCAATATCGTCGTCAATGACGGCGCGTTCTTTGAGGTCAGCGAGAATGTCGGACTTAGAAGAACGAAGGAAGTCAAGTAAGCCGGATTCGAATTCACGAATACGCTCAACTTCAACGTCATCCATAAAACCACGAGTAGCAGCATACATAGACGAAATCTGATCGCAGAATTCCATTGGCTCGTACTGAGGCTGCTTAAGCAGCTCAACGAGACGGGCACCACGATTAAGTTTTGCCTGTGTAGCTTTATCAAGGTCAGAACCGAACTGAGCAAACGCTGCGAGTTCACGGTACTGAGCAAGATCAAGACGCATTGTACCTGCAACCTGCTTCATAGCCTTAATCTGAGCAGCCCCACCAACACGTGATACGGAAAGACCTACGTTAATCGCAGGACGGATACCAGCGTTGAAGAGGTTAGGCTCGAGGTAAACCTGACCATCAGTAATAGAAATTACGTTGGTAGGAATGTATGCAGATACGTCGCCTGCCTGAGTTTCAATGATAGGCAGAGCTGTCATTGAACCAGCGCCAAGACTGTCGTTAACTTTAGCTGCACGCTCAAGAAGTCTGGAGTGCAGATAGAATACGTCACCCGGGAACGCTTCGCGTCCTGGAGGGCGACGGAGCAAGAGAGACATCTGGCGGTACGCAGTAGCCTGTTTGGACAGGTCATCGTAAACGATGAGTGCGTGCTTGCCGTTGTCACGGTAGTGCTCAGCCATGGTACAACCGGTGTATGCAGAAATAAACTGCAATGGTGCCGGTTCAGAAGCGGTAGCGGAAATGATGGTTGTGTATTCCATCGCGCCGTGCTTCTTAAGGGTATCTGCTACAAGAGCAACGGTAGATTTTTTCTGACCGATCGCTACATAGAAGCAGTGAATGTCTGTATTTTTCTGTGCGAGAATAGCGTCGAGACAAACAGCTGTTTTACCAACCTGACGGTCACCGATAACCAGTTCACGCTGACCACGACCTACTGGGGTCATAGCATCAATAGCTTTAATACCGGTAGGCATTGGCTCGTGAACGGATTTACGTGCAATGATACCAGGAGCTTTAAGCTCAACAGGACGAACCTGAGGAGCGTCAACTGGACCAAGGCCGTCAATTGGCTGACCAAGTGGGTTCAAAACGCGACCCATAACTTCGTCACCAACTGGTACGGAGAAGATCTGACCAGTACGTTTTACTAAGTCGCCTTCTTTTACACCTGTGTCGTCGCCAAGAAGAGCAACACCAACGTTGTCTTCTTCGAGGTTAAGAACCATGCCCTTAAGGCCGCCTGGAAATTCCAGCAGCTCCATGGCCATGGCATTACGAACGCCGTATACACGAGCGATACCGTCACCTACGTACAGTACAGTACCGGTTTCACTCATTTCTACACGTTGTTCGTAATTCTCGATCTGGCTTTCAATA
Source organism: Halodesulfovibrio sp. MK-HDV (assembly GCF_009914765.1). NCBI lineage: Bacteria > Pseudomonadati > Thermodesulfobacteriota > Desulfovibrionia > Desulfovibrionales > Desulfovibrionaceae > Halodesulfovibrio > Halodesulfovibrio sp. MK-HDV. The sequence goes on from NZ_WYDS01000004.1 coordinate 176,915, forward strand.
ATTTGGGAGATTTCTTCTGCTTTAATCTGCATGGCCCTACTCACCCCTCTTGATGTTTTCTTTCAAGATACCCAGCTGTGCTCGAAGGCTAGCATCGAGTACCTTGTCGCCTACTTTCAGAACTACGCCGCCAAGAATGGATTCGTCAGTACTGAAAGATAGGAACAGCTTCTGGCCAGCCTGTTTTTCCAATTGGGATTTTACTTTATCGCACTTGGCCTTTGGAAGTTTGATTGCGGTAATAAATTCACCGCGAACAACACCCTGGTCGGCATCAAGTAGAACATTGTAAAAGGCTTGAATTTCCGGAATGGCGGAAAGACGCTCTTTGTCCGCAAGCAATTTGCAGAAGTTGCGGACAATCACGCTAACCTGTCCTTGATCCAATAAAGAAGCTATAACAGCTTTTTTCTCATCAACAGTGATGATTGGATTCCGGAATATTTTGCCAAGCTCAGGTGTGCTCTTGATCACTCCAGCCAGTGCATCAAGCTCCTTGCCGAAAGCTTTCAGTTCTTCCGAACCAGCTTTCTTGCCGAGGGAAAAAAGCGCCCTGGCATATCTGCGTGCTATGATGTTACCGGTCAACTGAGCACCACCTTAGTTAAGTATTTATCGATGAGTGTTTCATGGCCTTTCTTGTCGAGCTTCTTCGCAATCATCTGCTCAGCAGCATCGGCAACTAAATCTGCCATTTCTTCACGCATCTGCTCCATCGCCTGCTTTACTTCGTTTTCAGCGGCTTTGCCTGCCTGTTCCGTAATCTGACTAGCGGACTTCTCAGCGCGCTCGATGATAGCAGCTTTTGCTGCTTCACCCTGACTACGGTACTCTTCAAGAATGCTCTGGGCTTCTGCATCCATGTTGGCAATGCGCTGCTCTACGTCAGCTAGCTTGGCTTTTGCATCTGCTTTGCGGGTTTCTAGCGAAATCAATTCTTCTTCAATGCCGCTTGCGCGACCATTAAAGAATGCCTTAATTTTGCTGCCACCAGCGTACCAGATGATGCCGAGTACGACTGCGAGGGTAATTACGCGATATGCGAAGTTATCCCACGGTAAGCCATGTCCGTCGGTTTGTGCGAATGCTGTACCTGCCATAAGCAGTACCAGAATCGATGCACCGACTGTAGTTCTCAGCTTCTTCAAAGCGAACCCTCCTTCAACGCTTACGCGGCTATCCGAGTACTTTTGCGATGGTTTGTTCTGCAAGAGCGCCCACTTGCCCTTTCAGATGTTCCATTGCTTTTGCTACATCGGTAGCGACTTTCTCTCTGGATACAGCGATAGATGCTTGGGCGTCTGCGGTTGCCTTAGCTACTATACCTGCTTCCTGAGCGAGAGCGGCCTCTTTCACATTTTCGCGTTCAGCAACAGCTGCTTTGCGCGCGTCAATGAGAGCGTTCTCGTAGTTCTTGATTTTGGAGTCAGAGGCTTCGACGAACTGTTCGGCGTCGCCAAGCAACCCTAACACTTTGTCCTGGCGTTGCTTGATAATCTCCCGGATGGGGCGGATCAGGAGTGCGTTCAAGCCAACCAGCACGATGAGGAAGTTCACCAATTGGATAACTAACGTAATATCCAAATCGATCATGCCTGCTCCCTTGGTGAGGTTGTGAATTTAAGCTCAAAGTCGTTTCCGAATTAGCTGATTCACTATGTTGTGTCAAAACCTTTTTTAAAAAAAAGGGTTACTGTGTAATTAAACAGTAGCTCGGGAATGCTTGATAATCGTGCGTTAACGAAAAAAACAATGGTCCATCAGCTGTGTTTGATCAGCCTAACCATGTGAGTTTGATGGGTTACGCATAAGCGCATTATTGCACAAGTTGAAATGAAGAAAAATATAATGGTTGTAAAAAGTTGTGGCGGGGTTTTTTTTATAAAATGTAACCGTAAACAAAAAACCGCCTTCCGGCGGTTTTTTTAACAAATATCAAAGCGTGATCGGGGATTACGCAGCAGGTTCAATAATCATGGATTCAGTAGCACCGTTCATGGAGATTTGACCTTCCACTTTAGCGCCTTCTTCCATGACTAGAGCAGGGGTGTGAAGTGTGCCTACTAGGTTGGCTGTTTTGTGCAGCACAACGCGTTCTGTAGCGTATACTTCACCAGTGATGTGTCCGGACAGGATCATTTGGCTTACACGGATCTGGCCTTTCATTTTGGCATCTTTACCTACAACCAGTGTGCCTTCTGAAAATACTTCGCCGGTAAAGTTACCGTCGATGCGTACAGAGCCCTGAAAGTTAAGTTTGCCTTCGTAAACGGTGCCAGAACCTAAAAAGGCGTTGATTTCGTCTTTAGCCATTGGAGACTCCTTTCTACTCACGCACGTTGCGCATCAAAAAAATCATATAACAGGTTAATCTGTTTTGAAAACAAATCGTCGCATCGAGACATTTAGGACAAGGCCAAGAAGGCACAGGTTAACCACCGTAGCACTACCGCCGTAGCTGATAAAAGGTAGTGGAATACCAACTACCGGCATAAGACCCATCACCATTCCCATGTTGATAAGGAACTGCCAGAAGAAGTAAAAGAAAACGCCGGCGGATAAAAAAGAACCGAAACGGTCTTTAGCATCCCTGGTGGTGGTAAAGATAGCCAGTAAAAAGAGACAGAATAGAGACAGCAGTATAAGACAGCCAATAAACCCCCATTCTTCCCCAAATACAGCAATAGCAAAATCCGTATGCTTTTCCGGCAAAAAACGCAACTGTGACTGTGTGCCGCCAAGGAAGCCTTTCCCTGTCAGTTGACCGGAACCGATAGCAATTTGTGACTGGATAATCTGGTAACCTGCTCCAAGGGGGTCATCCCCCGGATTAAGAAATGTGAGCACGCGCTGCCGCTGGTAATCCAGCATGCAGAACCAGCCCACGGGAATAAGTGAAGGGATTACAATTGCACATGTTTTAAAAACACGTGGTGTAAGGCCACGGAACAGGATAATACCACCAACGTTCAACAACATGTTCAACGTTGTTCCAAGGTCCGGCTGGACTAGAATAAGTCCAGCAGGGATGGAGCAAATACCAAGCATTATGAAAAGTTCTTTCCAGTCCAGCGGATGTGCAGAACGAGAGAGAAGGCGTGCTGTAATGATGATTGTGGAAATTTTTGCCAGTTCACTCGGCTGAAAGTTGAAAAAGCCGAGATCAAGCCAGCGGCGCGCACCATAGATTGTTTTGCCTGCTACAGGAACAAGGGCGAGTGCGATGATTGTTACAATGAAGATGGGCCATGCCAGACTCTTTAAATGACGGTAGTCGATGAGTATGGATAGGATAAGAACACCGAAGCCTATGACGCCCCATACGAGCTGTTTCTGGTAGTACGCCGTTACAGCCATACCTTCCTGAGACATAAATGCACTTGCAGAATATAGGTTCAATACTCCGATGCCGAACAAGAAGATTGTAATGAGAAGCAATCCCCAGTTCATGTGTGTGAGTAAGCGTCTGTCAAATGCAATCATTTGTCATTCTCGTAAATGTAATTCAAAATATTCCGAATCATAGGGCCCGCAGTGGAGGAACCACCGCCACCGTGTTCAACCATAGTAACAACAACGAACTTTTTACCGTTGAACTTAGCCCAGGCAGCCATCCATGCATGGTCACGCTGCCAGTATTCAAGATCTTCATTTTTGAGTCGGTTGTCGTTTGCATCAATTTTCAGCTTCACTACCTGTGCAGTACCGGTTTTGCCGCCGACGATTGCTTTTTTAGTGCGCAGAATACGTGCTGTACCCCGTTTGGCTTCAACAGTTTCCTGCATTGCCTTAACAATATAGGCTCTCTGCTCGCGTGTTAGCGGAGATATACCCTGTACTTTTTTGGGCGCACCTTTGAAAAGATTTGGCTTAAGAAGCTCACCTTTTTCATTCAGCAGTGAAGAAATAAATACAGCCATCTGTACGGGGGTTACCAGAGTAAAGCCCTGACCGATAGAGGTAATAACTGTTTCTCCACCCTGCCAAGGCTGGTTGAAACGTCTACGTTTCCATGCTTTTGACGGGACAAGGCCAGAGCGTTCGTGCGGCAGATCAATACCGGTTTTGGAACCGAAACCGTTTTTGCGTGCGAATGCTTCAATTTTATCGATACCGATACGTTGTCCCATTTCGTAGAAATAGACATCACATGAGTGCACGAGTGCATCGGTCAAATTTTGCGGGCCGTGTCCCCACTTTTTCCAGCAACGGAAGGTGTGGTTACCCAGCTTGTATTTGCCGTTACACTTAATGGTTTCATTCGGGTCGATTCCTTCCTGTAAATAAAGACCTGCCATAAGCAGCTTCCAAATTGATGCAGGAGGGTAGACTGATTGAATAACGCGGTTCTGAAGCGGGAATTTTGGGTTGTCGCGTAGTTCGCCCCATTCTTTGTGACTTAAGCCGCGAGTGAACGCGTTAGGGTCAAAACTAGGGGTAGTGACAAGCGCATATAATTCGCCAGTGTCGGGATTCATTACAACAACACAACCTGCCTGACCTTCTAGCTGCTTGGCTGCAATGCGTTGCAGTTCAAGATCGATTGAAAGGCTGACAGAAGAACCGGCTGATGGTTCCTCAAGGGTCTGCGAGTTGTATTCTCGACCGGAAATATCAACTTCCATCTGCCGCAAGCCTTTTGTGCCGCGCAGAGTGTCTTCTTTTATGAGTTCAAGACCCTGTTTGCCGACGGTGTCGCCAAGGTCCAGCTCTTTAATTGCTTCAAGTTCTTTTTCGTTAGCTTCAGAAACATAGCCAAGGATGTGCGCAAAGAGTTCGCCTTCAGGATAGTATCGCTGAGGGCGGGTCATTACTTCCAAACCCGGCCAATCCAGTGAATTGGCTTCTATGATGGCTAATTGGGAAAAATCGAGAGTCGGAACAACTAAAAGAGGCTCAAATGCTTTGGTGCGCCAGCGACCCTTTTTGTACCTTTTTTCGATATTCTCGAGTGGTACACCTGTCCAAAGGCTGATCTGCTTGAGCGAGGCATCAATATCTTTTACGTCTTCGCGTACAATGCCAAGACCGTACGCAGGGCGGTTTTCTGCAAGAAGTTCGCCGTTACGGGCACGCAGCAGCCCACGGGGGGCATAGATTTGTGCCTGTCGAATTCGGTTGTCGCGGGATTTTTTTGCAAATTCGGTCCCGTGGTGAACTTGCAGGAACCAGAATCTGAGCAGAAATATGAGAAAAAGCAGAAGCACAAGCCCCTGCAGTAACCATAGTCCTGTTTTGGGTGGTTGGTAGCCATCTGGATCAAGTTGCATTGACATTACGCAGGTATCCTTGCCGTAGTGAGTACAGAATAATCCATACGAGAGGAATAATACCGGCCAGCAAGCAGCTGTCGGCGACTAACAGTTCGAAATTAACCTGGAAGTTTTGCAAGTTTGCCATCAGCATGGTGAGTCCTAAATTCCAGAACCCTAGAGCGCATGAAACCAGTACGATGAAGAAAAAGTTGTTCGCATCGAACATCCATCGACCATAATACATAAGTATCAGTGCGGAACAATACCAGAGCGTAGAGGAACCAAAGGCTATGGCGCCTGTGCCTTCCTGAATGAGGGCAAACATTGTAACAAGCCAGAAGGTCTGTCGGGGATTTTCTTCCTGCATGGAGCAGATAACCGCAGGCATGAAAAAATCCACACCTGCGATTGCAAACTGCATCCAGATAGCTGCGACTGTATAGCCGAGCCACCAGAAGATATTTTTAAAGAGAGGTCGCCTACTTTTTCGCATAACTCTGTCCGCGTGTGAAAACAGCGCTAGTTAGTTGCATTCTGTTCTGCGTTTTCAGAAGAAGCAGTTTCTCCAGATAAAGGCTTGGCTTCAATTTCCATTGTTGCAGGCGTTGCCTGAAGCAAGAGGATTTCCTCAAGGTTGCTTAAGCTGGCAAGCGGCACAGCCATTACTGTTTTGAAAAGCGAAATATCCGAATGCGTAATGGATACGATTTTGGCAATAGGCAGACCCTTAGGGTATGCACCTGCGAGACCGGATGTTACAAGCAATTCCCCTTCTGCAAGCTGTGCATTTATAGGGACATATTTAAGCTGTAATTCGTCTCGGTTTCCAGAGCCCACAAGAAGGCCACGAGTCCTGTTGCTACTGCTGATAACAGCAATGCGGCTGTTAAGATCGGTAAGCAACAGGGCAGAGGATGTAGTAGGACCGGCTTTTACAATACGGCCTACAACTCCTTCATGGGTGACAACAGGCGTGTTTTTGCTTGCGCCATCCAGATAGCCTTTATCAAGGATAATAGAATCCAGTTCAGCCTGAACTCCGATTCTGTAAGAAAGCACACGGGCAGCGACTCTGCTCCACGTTGGCGGTGGAGAGAGGCTAATAAGTGCCCTCAGTCGTTTTAACTCGGCAACATTTTCTCTGGCGTCAGCAAGTTTGAAGCTTAAATCTTCTACTTGCCTCAACAGCCGCACGTTTGCTTGTTGCACACCTTGCAGGTAGATATATTCGTCCCATAGGTTTGTAGCATTATGTACAACCCATTTGCCGGGCTTTAAAACAGCACCGGTGAATTCTAACCCTGTATTGGCAGCAAATCTATCTACCGCGCCAGAACGCATGTTCCATGAGAGCAGTAGTAGGTACAAAAGGAGAGCGGTGAACAGGAAAATAAATATGCGTTTCAGTGAGGAGTTAATCGACCGTTACCTCCTTCAAAATATCCAGATTATCAAGAGCTCTACCTGTACCCATTACAACAGTGGAGAGCGGATCGTCTACTACTGTAATAGGCAGGGAAGTTTCTTCACGCAGGAGCTGGTCGAGACCTTTAAGGAGTGCGCCGCCGCCTGTAAGAACGATGCCGCGATCAACGATATCAGCAGCAAGTTCCGGAGGAGTCTGTTCGAGCGCAATACGTACAGCCTGTACGATGGAGTCAACCTGTTCTGCGATTGCTTTGCGGATTTCTTCAGAAGTAATAGTAATGTGTTGCGGAATACCTGTTACGAGGTCGCGACCTTTTACTTCCAAAGTTTCTTCTTCGAGCATGGTATGCGCAGAAGCTATTTTGATTTTAATGTCTTCTGCAGTCGCTTCACCGATGAGCATACTGTATTTACGTTTTACGTGTGTCATAATGGCTTCGTCCATTTTGTCACCGCCAACGCGCACAGATTTTGAATAAACAACACCGGAAAGGGAAATGACTGCGACTTCAGTTGTGCCACCACCGATATCTACTACCATGTTGGAGGTAGGTTCCTGAATCGGGAGGTTCGCACCAATTGCTGCTGCCATTGGTTCTTCGATAAGGTACACTTCACGGGCACCGGCACTTTGAGCAGATTCTTTTACTGCGCGTTTTTCAACCTGAGTAATACCGGTTGGTACGCAGATAATGATTCTTGGGCGCACAAGGCGACGGGAATTGTGGACTTTGGTAATGAAATGGCGGAGCATAGCTTCGGTGATTTCAAAATCAGCGATAACGCCGTCTTTCATCGGACGAATCGCCTGAATGTTACCCGGGGTACGTCCAAGCATTCGCTTGGCATCTTGCCCTACAGCAAGTACAACGCTGCCGCCGCGGTTGTCTTTTTTAACAGCAACTACGGAAGGCTCACGGAGTACAATGCCTTGCCCTTTTACGTAAACGCATGTGTTTGCAGTACCAAGGTCAATAGCAAGGTCGTTGGAAAACATTCCAAGAAGAAAATTTAATGCGTTGGCCATATGCTCTCGCTTGCTTTGGTCTATAAGATGTGTCTGTTACATCGTAACCTGTTGAAAACTTGTAAATTAGAGAATAATTCAAAAGTATGAATAGATATCTCCAATTGGCAACTTACTTTCGCTATCGTTTTGCTGAACGTGTACAAAAAATCCCTCTGGATGCCGGGGCGACCTGTCCCAACCGAGATGGTACTCTTTCCCGTGCAGGTTGCATCTTTTGTAATCCCTCCGGATCGGGTTCCGGAATGGGGATCCAGGGGATGAATTTGAATGATCAGTGGGATGCCTGGTATAATAAATATACACGCACTCAAAACGCGAGATTGTTTATAGCCTATTTGCAGTCTTTTTCCAATACTTATGGGCCTGCTGAAAAACTCTCTGAAAATCTCACTTCTATCGCATCTTTACAGGGTGTTATGGGTGTGTCAATCGGAACTCGGCCAGATTGTGTCGATACAGAAAAGTTAGATATTATCGCAAGTCAGGATTTAGACGAGATTTGGCTTGAACTGGGGCTTCAGTCTGCACACGACCGTACTTTATCACTGATAAACCGTGGTCATACTTATGAAGATTTCGTTCATGCGGTCAATTTAGCCGCAGATCGCGGTATCAAAGTCTGTGCGCATCTCATTGCGGGCTTACCGAATGAAACTACTGATGATTTTTTACAGACTGTGGAAATGGTGAGCAAACTTCCCATCCGCGGTATCAAATTTCATAGTTTATATGTTGCAGACAACACAGTACTTGCAAAAATGTGGCGTAGTGGCGAATACATTCCTATAACCGAAGAAGAATTTATTGATGCCATAGTTCGTGCAGTGCCAAAAGTGCCAAGTACAATGATCATCCAGCGACTCACAGGTGATGCTCTTATCGGCGAATTGCTTGCTCCGGATTGGGGAATTTCTAAGCGAGAGCAGATAGACAAGATTATGGCTGAGCTTGTTACCCGTGACACATGGCAGGGAAAAGAGGTCGATGCTCCTGATGGTATTCCACTGTGGTTTACAATCAGAGAAAATCTGCCACGACGTCGACGTGATCAGTGGGACATCGAATATGACGCTGTTGCAAAACAGATGGGCTTTTTGGCGCGATAGCCAGTATGCAGACACACATCTTTAAGCGTGCGAGTGAATATGTTTTTACCTGAGATTGAACAGATCGTCGGCAACAAGCTTCGCCTGATTCTTAATTGGCAGGATGACAAGCTTGTAGAGCTTTCACTACTATGGGCAGACGGAGAAGTCTCGACACCAGAATTGTCAGAAACAGGCAAGCAGTTACTCGAATGTCTTTTGAGTTATGAGGCAGGTGAGCATGTTCACTGGCCGGACATTTCATTTGCTCTTGAAAATATGACGCCGTTTGGTCAAAAGGTTCTTACAGCGCTGATGCAGGTTCCATATGGTGAGACTGTTTCCTATGGAGAACTGGCAGCCCTTGCAGGAAGTCCCAACGCTGCTCGCGGCGTAGGTCAGATTATGGCTCGCAACCGTTGGCCGCTCATCATTCCGTGTCACCGCGTTGTGGCTGCGTCAGGAATCGGCGGATTCTCTGGTCAGGGATTGACCATGAAGCGTTATCTACTTGGCATCGAAGGCGTCTTACCCAAAGTTAGGTAAAAATTTTATATGCCTCCGGCGGGCAGAGGGGGAACCCCGTTTAGATTGATGACAAAACCGCGCATTGCTGCGTTTCTTCGGAAAAACCAAACTCTCACATACCTTCATGTATGAATCGATCTTGGTTTTTCCTCGTGCCTTGCATTGCACGCCTTTGTCTCAATCTAATCATTCTTGATTTAAATGAATTTTCCTCTCAGGCTCCCCTCCTGAACAAAAGGGTTGGAGGGATTTCAACTTATCGAAAAAAAATTGAAAACATGCGACGTTTAACTCGCGGTCAAGGGGGCGTCCCCCTTGCGGGTGCAGGGCAGAGCCCTTGCCCACCGGAGGTCTGTTGCTGGAGAAATGAATGACGAGTAAGCAGACTTCAATAGACTCAGTCTTGAAGCGCATGAAAAAGTTGAAGGTTGGGCAGTGCGTAGACATGCGTTCATTCAAGCGCAACCGTTCTGTCGTAATTGTTTGCTGTGGCGAAGATTCGTTTCGCGTGATCGAGGATGGATTTTTTCAGGAAGTGTGGGATAATCAGAGCGCAGAAAAAGTAAAACGACTGTTGAAAACATTGCTGAAAAAAGAATTCCCGCGTTCCAACAAAATTCGTTTGTACACTCTTGATTCGTATGAAGATGCTAATGTGAACCGAATGGCACACGGCGCTGGGCGGTACGGTGAAACGTGTCCTACAAAAAAAGTAGAAGACTAAGCGCCATTACGGCCATTCCGAGTACCAGTCCGTACATTGAAAGATGATGTTCACCGTATTCTTGAGCAGTTGGGAGCAGTTCATCTAACGAGATGAAGACCATAATCCCGGCAACGCTGGCGAAAATGATGCCGAATACAGTCGGCGTGAGGAAAGGCATAAGTAATAAGTAGCCTATGAGCGCACCTACCGGCTCTGCGAGTCCGGAAAGGAACGACAGGGTGAAGGCTTTGCCTCTACTTTCTGTTGCATAGTAGATAGGAACTGCAACAGCGATTCCTTCCGGAATGTTGTGGATAGCGATAGCAACGGCAATGGCAAAACCGAGGTTAGGATCGGTTAATGCTGCCGTAAAGGTTGCAAGCCCTTCAGGAAAGTTATGAATGCCAATGGCAAGCGCGGTAAAGACACCCATCCTGAGCAGTTTTTTATCTTTTTGCTCGGGTGTTTCCTGCTCCATCTTGTCTTCTAGCGAATCAATTTCTTCAATTTTATGAATTTCATGCGGGTTTTCTTCGGACGGGACTAGCCTGTCGATGATACCGATGAAGAGTACCCCACCAAAGAACGCGGCAACCGTCGCCCACATACCATGCACATCACCCAGTTCTGCTTGCAATGCTATTTTTGCCTTCACGAAAATTTCTACGAACGACACATAAAGCATGACTCCGGCAGAAAATCCCAGCGCGACGGAAAGAAAGCTCGTGTTTGTTTTCTTTGTGAAAAAAGCAAGCACAGAGCCGATGCCTGTTGCCAGACCGGCAAAGAGTGTGAGCCCGAAGGCAAAGAAAATAGTTTCAGAATCGTGCATGGGGGTCCTTACGTGGAGATGTAGAAGGCGTATGTAAGGTGTGAGTATACCAAATTAAAAATAAATTGGTTGTATAGAACTACATAAGAAAACCGCTGAATGTCTTACAGCGGTTTTTTATATCTTAATGCCCGGAGTGATCCATTACGTGGTTTAGATCTACAGTATTTTGTGTGATCAGCCCACCTTCTATCCAGAATCGTGTCAGGTTCCATTCGTCTACATCAATGTAGTCGATGCGTCCTGAGCATTCTTTGGTGAGGTGCGGTTTAATCGCGTCTATGAATTCATCCATCATAAAATAAATGCCTTCAAAGCTGATGGTAAAGAATGTGCCATCCAACTCAACTGCATTTTCGTCCTGTTCTTCAATCATAGCCAGTGCGGCTGCAAAGAGTTCAGGACTGGCGTTTGATATGCTTCCGTATACTTTAATAAGAATGTGTTCCATGGGGGCAGATGGTGCCTTCTTTGTTGTCGGCGGGCAAGAAAAAATTACACAGCAGGCGGCTGTTCGTCGCTGGCGTTTGGATCAGTTGCCACAACAAAACAGTTCCGTCCTTGGTGTTTTGCATCATACAACGCCATATCTGCTCTTCTGTAGAGAGAGCTTGCGTCATCTTTGGGGATGTATTCTGTAATGCCGATACTGAAGGTCACGTTAGGGCTGATTGGTGATGCGGGGTGATAAATCATCAGCTTTGCAAGAGCATCCTGCATTTGGTCAGCGATTTTTATAGCTTGTTCTTGGTTGCAGGAGGGAAGTATCAACGCGAATTCTTCTCCGCCGATTCTTGCTGCAGTATCAATAGCGCGGCGTGCATGTTTCGAAATAACTTTTGCGATGCCTTTAATGCAACGATCACCGGCTTGATGGCCTAGATGGTCGTTGTACTGTTTGAAATAATCAACATCTATGAGAAGCAGGGCGAGTGGCTTTTCGAACCGTCGAGCGACTTCCAGCCCCTGATCGATGGCTTCGTTATATCCTTTACGGTTTGCGATCTTGGTCAGTTCGTCCACGCGTACCATCGCTCTAAGTTTTTCTGTAAGAACTTCGTTTTCAACAAATTGTTCTGTGCAGAAAGAAAGCCAGTAGCGAAGGGTGTATAAGCTGCCACAGATTAGTGCAGGAAATTTCAGTACGGAAAGTAACATTCCGAGAGGTGTTTTATCGCTGTATCCGATAACCAGATATAAGTATGCCACAAGCATTGTAGGGAAAGCTGCAAGCAGTAATGCCGGACGTGCATACCAGCCGATTACCAGTGAAAAAGCACCAATAACAACACCACGGGAGGCAGGTTCCGGTGCGTTCCAAAAGTAAGCTGTATTTACTGTAGAAGCAGCCCAGAAGAGGCCAATACAGAGGGCTGCTACGAGCCAGCTAGGATGCGAGGCACGTTTACTTTTGACTGCAAAATGAATGCATATTGCGCCAATGATGAGAAAGGAAGTGTGGACTGTGTTACAGATCACGCCGAATGGTGTAATCAGTTCATGGTCTTTAATAACATAGTATATATTTAATGTTTGAAGGACGCAGGAAGAGAAAAGAACCCAATAAGTACCGATTTTTAAATTCTTGTGATAGATAATATCTTTAAGGTCTTCTGTGCTTATTGTACTTGTTTTCATAACACCCCCTACCTGCTTTATTTTCAGAATAATTCTAAAAATGAAGTGGGCGCATAACAGAATCGTGCGCCCACTAGATAGTATGTCTACATATTTACTATGGTAGTTGATGTAGTGAAGTCAATATAAAAGGGGGGTTGTATGTATGGAGCGTTTACCAGAGTGTTATAGGAACCTCTATAATGTGAACATTCCATTTTCATAAACGGTTTTGCGTTTTCCGTCTGGAAGAATTGCGACGACACGTTTTTCTTCTGTGTTCACCAAGTCCCAATGTAGAGCAGAGGAATTGAATCCAAGAGTTTTTCTCGTATCTTCTGTTAGTTGTTCTGTATCGCCACTAAAGGTGTTTGAATAAGAATTACCTAATGCAATATGCATTGATCCATTCTCTCCACCATGGTTTTCATCATATAAGGTGTTCGCCATGAATGCAGAAATAGGAGAGAAGCGTTTGTCTACCAGTGCAAATTCACCCACAAGAGCAGCGCCAGCGTCCTGATTAAGCTGTTGTTCTACAAAAGCCTGATTATGGTCAGCTGTAACTTTAGTTACGCGTCCCTCTTTAAATATGAGTTGAATATCTCCGATGATATTGCCGGAACGGAATGTTGGAAGAGTGGATTTGTATACGCCGGTTGTATGGTGCATGTCCGGTGAAACATACATTTCAAACGATGGAATGTTACGGCCGGTAAAGCCAACCCATTTACGACGTTGTCCGATTCGAACGCTCATATCCACTGATTCTGATTCGATCTGCATTGTGCAGTCGCCAAAACTGTCCAGCCATTCTGTCAGCTCATCTACTTTTTTTGCAAACAGACGCCATTCAAGCGTTGGATCTGGCTTATTGAGGTAACATGCCTTTTCAATCTGACGGGCATATTCTTCAAGGCTAAGTCCTGCCTGTGCAGCCAATGCCTGTGTAGGATACATGCATAATGTCCAGCTGAACACACCCATGTCTTCCCGTGTTTGCATAATAGAACGTAGCGGTTGCTGCGCTTTTCCGTGCATCGCAATTAATTCTGGATCAATATCCGCGAGATGACCAAGTGATGCAGGGGCATAAATGGAGATAGATCCATTTAGATGATTGTATAAATCGCGCTGTCCAGGAATGATCGTAGTAAGGCGCTTGTTGTTGGCCTTGGAGTATTTATCAACCTGCATACGAGGCGTTTCATTCATACGAGGTACCGGAATCATTCCCTTGTCATGGAGGAGAGAGCACACCTCTTCTGCCAAAGGAAGTCCATCTATGTCGTAATTTACCAGAATGATATCGCTTTTTTTGTACGAGGCAGTGCGAGCTCTTGATAATGCCCAATAGAGTACTTCGGCGTATCGTTCCAATGTTAAAGTGTCGTACATATATTCTCCGTTCAGACTTCAGCAGATGCATTTGCTGTATTCTGAAATTGTTACTGTTCTAAGAAAACACAGTTTTTTAAATTGTGACCGGAAGAAGGCAGTAGTGCAAGGGGATTTCAGCGTAATGTAATGAGTCATGCAGTGCGAATGTGCGCATGATACATCATCTTTTAGGATTGATCATTTATGTAATGTACCTGTTTGAAATTAGATTGTATGGTTATACCATATATTCTGAGAATTCTTGCCAGAGGGGAGTGTATGTTTATTCGATGTTGGGGAGCACGCGGGAATATACCGGTTTCCGGTTCGGAAACGCAGATTTATGGTGGAGCAACATCATGTCTTGAGGTGCGCACATCTGATCAGTCAGTTATCATTTGTGATGCCGGAACAGGCATACGTAATCTCGGTAATGCTCTTTTGAAAGAACAACGGCTGGAGTACTCCCTGTTACTTACGCATGGACATGACGACCATTTGGAAGGGCTTCCATTTTTTGAGCCGTTATATACTGTTAATACGCGCATCATCGTTTTTGAACATAAGGAATTGCGGAATAAATTGTCAAAAATGTGTGATCCTCTGGAAGCGCAGGTGTTTTCTCCGCAGTGCACCCGTTCAGTGGAGGCCGCAATTGAATGGAAGCCTGCATTGGAACATGGGCATGTAAGAGAAATAGGGAGCGCGTTTGTAACATCCATTCCTGCCTCACACCCCGGTAGTTGTGCGGGGTTTAAAATTACAGAACGCGGCAAGACCGTGGTGTATTTGCCAGATAACGAACTTGGGTTCGATCATGGTGCGAATATGGATTTTGCTGCATATGTCCGACTATGCAGCGGAGCTGATTTACTCGTACATGATGCGCAGTACACGTGTGATGAATATATTAACTGGAAAGGGCGTGGTCATTCTTCATGGAGACAGGCGCTGGAACTAGCGATTGCGGCAGGTGTTCAGCAATTTGGATTGTTTCATCACGACTCAGATCGAACCGATGAGCAACTATCTACTATTATAGAAGAATGCAAGCGTGAGGCTGCCCAGCGTTCTCCAAGGCTTTTATGTTTCGCAATGCGCGAAGGCTCTGAAATCGTGTTGTCCTAGCTATTTTTCAATTCTTCATTCGAGACAGAACTTAAGTGCACCTTGTTGCTACGAGGAAATTCCTGCTTGAGTAGTGTCTTCATCTCTTTTTTCAACTTACTTTCATCCAGCTCATACTCGGCGTCGGTAAATCCGTGTCGAGTAATGCGCAGTGTTGTGTCACTGATTCGACGTATTGTTATGTGTCGATCTTTTTTGAACGTGGCAATACGAATTCCCTGCAAAATTTCTAACGAGGCGACACGCGAGAGCACTGTCGGGATAGTCCGGTTAATGTCAATCATTGGTTGATCATACTCTCCAAGTTTTTGAACTTCAAGGTGCCCGAGAGCATTTTTTAGACCCAAATTATCCTTTTATACCCCTGTATATGGCGGCTGTTAGCCTGTTTATAGGTGAGCGTTATTTTGTGCAAAGAATTTGCCGAGATATAAATACTGAATGCGCAATGAGTCTAGAGAGTTAAGTGTTTTAGTGCTTTTTTATATCTACATGATTTAAACAAAGAAAAAGCAGTGGCTAAGAACGCAGAATATAATAGCGAACTCCCTTTTTCAGGGTATGGTGGATACATGGATGCTTGTTTCCGAAGGTTTGCGGAGACAGCAGAGTTAAGCCAAGTCGACCGGCAGCAGTTGACTTGCAGTGTGGCAAGGCAGCGATGCCACACAACTCATCCTCCTCCCTTGCAGCGTCGGCCGTGCCCCTTACCCCTCGGGCACGGCCGACTCGTCTTTTGTGGTTCGTGAAGTGGGGGGCGTGGAGGGACGATGAATGGCTGCAATGCTCGATTACTGCGTTATCAGTGAAAATCCTTCACATCGACGTAGCACTGCTACGCCTTCGTTCGAATTTTCCCTGATGCCTTGTCCTCAAACATTTCGCTCATCCCTCGTCCCTCCACGCCTCCCACTTCACGAACATTAAAAGAGTAAGATTAAGCGTAATATTTATCTGTTAAGAATGGAAAATGTTGGAATATTCAAGAGATAAATTGTTGAATGTATCAAGAAAACCTTTCGGTTGGATAATGGAAGTATGTTGAGATGAGTGATGTTGGTATTTGATTGATCAAGAAATGGTTACGGGTCATTCCCAAAAAGAACAAAAAAAGGATGGAGTTAAAAACTCCATCCTTTTTTATTGAATTTACCAGTAAGCCGAAATGTGCATAAAGAAATGAAAGCTAATCGCTAATCGCAGTCGAGAGGGCGTCCCTCNTCGCGGGGATGCAAGGGGCTGGNCCCTTTGCCCGCCGGAGGCATAACAAAACCTCAAAAAGCGCCGCAGGCACAAAAGCATAAAAGACAAAAAGGCAGATCCTACCGCTTACACATTCCACGGGCGATGCCCCAATTCAATTCTTTACAAAAACCTAGTTCACATCCTTTGCGGTAATTTACGCACATAGAGATGTAATCTTTGAGCACAAGATCTGCTGAACCGTGCGAGATGTAAAGATGTGGATTGTCGGGCGATAGCAAGATGGCTTTGTCGTAATCTACGATCGCCATGTACGCGAGATTTGCCCGTACGTACGCTGTGCCTCTGTCGTGCAATGCCACAGTGAGGTCTGGTTCCAGATCAATGGCGTCATTGTAGTAACGAATAGCTTCGACGGTATCTTTCAGCTGAAAAAGGATGCTTCCTTTTGCATGCAGAAGGATTGGCTCATTTGGAGCAGATCGCAGAAGCAGGTTTACTTTTTCAAGCATTTGCTTTGGATTTTTCCAGAGTCCCTGATCGTATTCTGGAACGAGCTTTCTGTACGCTTTAAGAGCGCGTAGCCTGTTTGCGAGATTGTCAAAAAAGAACTGTGTTTTTGACTCAAGATTAAGCAAATAGGTTTTCTGCTTGTCGCCAAAAACTTTTGCCGAAAAATCTTGCAGGTAGCCTTCTTCTGCCATGAACATGGCTTCATGAATTGCTGAACAACTTGTCGGTTTAAGTGCAAGCAACCTTTTTTCATCGAACTGTTTGATTGGGGAAACCGTGACCTCTACGTTAATGTAGTTGCCATCTATGTCCTTAGTCCGGAATATTTTTGATCGATGAAACTTGTAGAGCTGGGTTGCGACAATGGCCTCTTCCCTTACTGACAGTGCTGGCGACTTACTTGATCTCAATGCAGTTTCTTGCCGATATTCAATCCATCGGGATGCACGAATGAATGCTCCGTGCAGTGCAAACGCTTCAGCAATGACTGTGGCTGCCTGCTGGGTAAGCGAGTGGCCATAGTTGATTTTTACTGTATGCGAAAAAGGCACAGGAGCAAGCGGCTCTGGTGTAGCAAGCGCTGGCGCATAGGTGCAGAGGCACAAGCCTATTGTCGTAAGAACAGCAGTAAGAGATTGAAGCATTTTCATAGTACTACTGGGCGGGAAGAATCATTGGGACAGCAGGATTAATTGCTTCCTGTAATAACTCGGCAAGTAACGGCTCAATGATGTTGGTGTACGGCACGCCTTGTTTTACCACGGTTGCTCTGTAGGTTGTCTGTAACCCATTGTTTACACCAACTGCGATAGTAAGTTCGCCACGGTATTCACCTGCAGAAAGAGGTGTGACCTTGAGCTGTGTAATGGTGCCAGTTACACGAGTTGGAAGATTTTTAATTTGGCTTGGGCTAAGAACGTATTCAACGGTTGCGCCTTGGCGGGTGAGCTCGTTTTCGAGCCCTCGTGTAACCCAAGCTGCAACATTGGACACGGGAGTTAATTCCTTGCCCTTTTCGATGCCAAGAATTTTTGTGGTGCGTGCGTCAGTAAACTGAACAATACCAATTGTCGCTTTGTGCTGCTTTTCCACAGCAGGAAGCTCTTCTGCTGGAACATACCGTAAACGTACTTGGGATGATGCACAGCCGGAAATGGTCAGCAGTACTGCGCAAAGGATGAATACTAAAGATCGGTGAGCGCGAAACATGTGGCCTCCAGAAGTTTATATGGGCTGAAGTGGTAATAGGAGTCTGGTCAATATCTCTTTATCGGCAGAAAAGGTCGTATCACTTAAATAGATTTCAATATTAGGTTGATCTGCAGGCGTTCTCCCACTGGTAGGGAGCCATTCCCAGTACAACTTGTTCCATGCATCATTCATTGTGTCGTATGAGCCGTGGTGGGTGTACATGGCGAATTCGCCGCCGGGGACAAAGATCTCTCTCGCAATACCGGCAGAGTCTATTTCATCAGAAATACTCACAGCAGCGTCATAACGTAGCTGATTCTCCGGAGTGGCCGAGGAGTCGTGGCGTAACCCTAAAAATATTGAATGCTGTGACAACAGATCATTTTTGGCAATCCACAAAGAAAGCTGACTCCACGCTAGCGGTGCAGATGTGGCATATGGGCCAATTTCTCGAACGGCTGCTACACGGATGTCGGGTAGCGTATCAATAACAACTTCCATTGCAGAATGCTCCTTGTATTGAGCTTACTTGTATAGTGAAATGGCATAGAACAGCAACCCGTGAGTCTACGTATTAAAAAAGTACACTGAGAGGGTGTACTAAGCTCCGAACTGGGAGCATTTGCTTCGTTTCGGGCAGCGCATTGGCATTGTTGAAGATGAAAGATTGTCCATATTGGGGTAAAAAAGTCACAAAAAGCCCTCAACGCCTGAGAATTAACAGTTTTCGGGGCATTCCGTATTGACAAACTGACTAAGCTTTGCGATTGCTCTTTGCTGGCGCGAGCGCCTGATTAAAAATTATCAGATCACACTGGTCTGTTAAACTCATACATTATGTAATGGAGAACTTCATGACAAAAGCTGAATTTGTAGAAAAGCTTTTCACTAAAGCTAACCTTGCTTCTAAATCTCAGGCTGAAACTGTACTCGAATCCACCATCGAAACTATCACTGAAGCACTTATGGACGGCGAGTCTGTAGTATTCACCGGTTTTGGTAGCTTCAAAGTTGTTGAGCGCGCAGCACGTAAAGGCCGCAACCCTCGCACAGGTGAAGAAATCGAAATTGCAGCAACTAAAGTTGTTAAGTTTACTCCAGGTAAAACTCTCAAAGAAGTTGTAAAATAATTTTTTGAAACTTACCTGACGCATTCAGGCTTTTGCCTGTTGCACTATTCCGGATTGAAATACAACTACACAATGCTATGCGTGGAAAATTGAGTGAACGTGTGACTTGTTCCATGATCCCGATTTTCGCGGCAACGCAGCAATGAGTCATTTCTTTAATCTGGAGCACTGATGATATCTCAGTGCATAATTCAAGCATCTATTGCTTTGAATATAAAAATCCCGGTCTGACATATGTCAGACCGGGATTTCTTTTTAGTGAGTTGGAAGCGCGTTTGTTAAAAGGGTTCGTATTGTACCAGCGTAATGCAAATGTCCATCACGTTTGTTAACGTTGGTCCGGTCTGCAAGAGATCTCCTGTGCCTTTGAGATAGTTGTAAGAGTCGTTATCTGCCAGATAGACCTGTGGGTCTATGCGGCACTCTTTCGCACGTACAAGAGAATCTGGAAGGGCAAAACCACCTGCTGCATCGGTCGGACCATCAGATCCGTCTGTGCCTGCGCATAGCATTGCAATATTAGGACACCCATCAAGAGCAACCGCTGCTGCCAGCGCCATTTCCTGATTTCTTCCCCCAACTCCTTTCCCTGTGAGCGTAACGGTTGTTTCGCCACCGGAAAGTAAGCAGAGTTTTTCTGTTTTCGACTTAGCAGCATCCTGAGCCTGCTTAGCTATATCTTCTGCTACAGTGCGCGCTTCACCATTCATTGTTGAAGTAACAATTTGTGGAGTAAAGCCGAGCTCTTCGGCCTTTTCAGCAGCAGCCTGTAATGCTTGTTCGTTTGTTGCTACAAGTAGGTTTTGTACAGAATCAAATGATGGATCACCTGTTTTCGGTGTTTCGTAGATGGTTCCATCTACGCCTTTTTGCATGTGTGCCAAGATGTTGACAGGTATTTTTTCAATCAATTTGTAGCGTTCAAGAATGTCCATGCAGTCTTTAAATGTAGAGTTATCCGGCGACGTAGGGCCGGATGCTATTACGTCTAAATTGTCCCCCACAACATCTGAAATAATCAATGCTGCAAGTGGGGCAGGGTATGCGGCGCGGGCAAGATTGCCACTGCCGAATATGGACATGTGTTTACGAATTGCGTTTATTTCATTGATGTTAGCGCCACATTCCAGAAGTAACTGTGTCGCCTGCTTGCCTTCATCTAAAGAGATACCGTCCACCAACGCAGGTGTCAGGGCACTTGCTCCGCCAGTAATACAGCAGAGTACAAGATCTTTTTTTCCAGCTTTAGCAGCAAGATCAAGAATAGCGTGTGCGCCGAGTTCTCCGTTTGCATCTGGAACAGGGTGTGCTCCTTCAACAGTGCGGATAATATGAAGCGGTACGGTATGGTCGTATTTTACGCAAATAACACCGTCTGTAATTCTGTCACCGAGTATTTCTTCCAGCTTGGCTGCCATAGGGGCTGCACCCTTACCGGCACCGACAACATATATTTTGTCAAAGGTATTAAGGTAGTAGGTTACGTCGTCAATAAGCAGGGTATCCCCATCAAGGGATACAAATCTACTGACGGCTTTATCTGGCGCAACCGCAGTGAGCGCAGCGCCGAGTATTTGGTGTAACATGTCTTTTGGATGTGCGTTCATAGTAGATTTTCTCTGGGAATAATCGGTTGACGAAACGTGCTGCGATTACCAGAAAAGGAGAACTTCTCCAGCATAAACAGCAAGAAAGATCCGAACTTTACACGCAAAAAGAATTGTTATTTGTAGAAGCTGATAGTCGCGGAAGATTTCAGCTTTCTGTGCCCCCTCCCCTTAGTGTAATAGATTTTGGTTGGTCGTGTCACCGCAATCATTCGGCAACATCGGAGAGTTCCTGCGCTGTGTCTGGTGCGTAGTGTGCTCATACAGCGCGGCCGATACGAAAGTACGCCGCCATCCCTACGCGGGATAGCGGCGTACAAAACTATTCTATAAAGCAGATTCTACAGATTCAGCCTTTTGCTCTTCAGCAAACATTGCTGCGTTGTAAGAAGAGCGGACAAGAGGGGCACTGAACATATGTTTGATGCCCTTACTCTTTCCGTATTCTGCGTATTCTTCAAATACATCAGGGTGCACGTAGCGTTTTACTTCAGGATGCAGACGGGAAGGGCGCATGTACTGGCCAATGGTCACGATATCACAGTTAATTGCTGCGAGATCATCAATTACCCCACGTACCTCTTCGTCTGTTTCACCAAGTCCCACCATAAGGCCGGATTTGGAGCGGCAACCCGCTTCCTTAACGCGCCGAAGCAACGTTAAGCTTTGCTCGTAATCTGCCTGAGGGCGGATTTCGTCGTAATACATCGGCGGCGTCTCCACGTTGTGGTTAATGATGTCCGGCTGGGCATCAATAACTATCTGGAGTGAAGCCTTACTACCTTGAAAGTCAGGGATAAGTACTTCGATACTACAGTCTGAGACAGCTTCACGGACCGCACGGATTGTTTTTGCAAAGTGCTCTGAACCCCCGTCAGATAAATCATCACGGGTTACAGAAGTGATCACCACATGCTTCAGGCCAAGGCGTTTTGCGGCCTCAGCCACGCGCGATGGTTCATCAGTATCAAGCATTTCAACTGGATCATTACTGATATTACAAAATGCACAGTTACGGGTGCACGTGTTGCCCATAATCAAAAAAGTAGCTGTATGCGATGTAAAGCACTCGAACATGTTCGGGCATTTTGCACTTTGGCATACTGTATTAAGATTAAGGTCTTTTACCAGTTCAGTTGTTGCAGCATATGTCTTGTTGCAAGGTATTTTAACCCTGAGCCAAGGTGGAATCCGCAAATACGGTTCTGAACGCTTCTGTGAGCACATGTTTTACTTCCTGCATGTCTATGTCATTGCGGCCAAGTTCTTTTTCGAGCGAAGTAGGCTCTGCATCTGAAAGACCGCAAAGAGTGATTAAAGAAAATAAATCGACGTCGGTTAAAACGTTGAATGCAAGTCCGTGGTAGCTTGTCCATTTACGCATGGCGATGCCAATGGAACAAATCTTTCTGTTCCCAATCCATACACCGGGCCTGCCTTCCTGCCTGGTTGTATCCAATCCATAATGAGAACATGTTTGTATTACGACCTCTTCAAGGTCTGTAAAAAGTCCGCGCATTCCACCCGGTTTTTTGGCAACGCGAAAGATTGGATACGCGACCAACTGACCGGGGAAATGGCAAGTAATATTGCCACCTCTTGAAGAGTGGACAAGTTCGATGTTCTGTTGTTGTAGAAACTCATCGCTGACATGCAGATTCTCTCTGCCACCGTTGCGACCAAGTGTGATTACCGGCGGATGTTCAAGGAGGAACAGCGTTTCTTCTGCCCCTTCAACAACTTCTGCCAGAGTTTCTTTTTGAATCTTTTCAGCCTCAGCATAGGAAATGAGTCCCAAATCAACAACACGCATCGTATTTTCCTATAATCTACCTATCGGCGACTCGGGAATACTTCCAAAGCACCGGATTTAGCATCTACTCGTGGTTTGTCCTGCCATTCGACATTAACAAGGCTGCCGCTTTCGAAATTCTCAGCTTCGTGCAGTAAAGCAATACCTTTATTAGAACAGGCATAACGAGCTTTCTGCTGTCTGCCCGGAATAATTACCGGATCGGACAGTACACGTACGTTTTCCGCGTATTCAGGGTCAGCTTTAGTAGCGAGTAGGAAGCTGAGGCTAACATTCTTGCGGTTCATACGGGCACGCTGAGTAAGGTCGCGCAGCCACTTCGGCGCATGGTCTGCTGTCATGTTGAAATGACACCAGCTTGTTGCGCTACGGTCGAGCATTGGACATTCAACGTCATGAGGGCATGGAGCCAGCGGTCGGTAGCCTTCTTCAAGAAGACCTTCACGGGTAAGCCCGATAATTTTACCGCCAAGGCGTGTGCCCGGTTCAACGAATAAGACAGAGCCGTCTTCTTTGCAGGCGCTTGCCATGTTGTGAGCAAGGTCGAAGAAGCGGTCTTCCATTGTTTGACCACGGTTTGCGGAAAGCTCGTTAAGAACGTTTGCGCCTGTAACTAAGGCCATTCTGCCGTGGTTATGACGCAGGCTTTTTTCGAGAGTTTCGCGAACCAGTTTGATCTTCCAAGGGCCTTGCCCCGGTTCAACACCTGCCATTACTTCAAAGATTCTACGACCATGCTCCATAGGCTTTTTAGCCACGTCGGTGCAGATGAACGTAAGATCTTTGTTACGTAAGTCAGGACGGCTGAGCCACAATGCTTGCACGAAGGTAAGCGGACCGGAGCCTAAGTCTAATATTGTATCGCCGTTTTTCAGTGGAATGTGCAACTGCGGCAAAAGCCATGACAGTCTGTACAAGTTCCAAGGAAGGAAAAAGCGAATGTACGCAGAAAGTGTACGCGGGGTAGACCAGTAGTTGGCTCGCATACCACCACGTTCGTTTGTAAGCGTGCGTGAAAGATCTGCCACAGCATAAGGGAGATCGCGCTTGTGCGCTGCCTTAATAGGCAGGGCTTTATTTAAAACTTTTTCGTAACCTTCTAAGGTGTCACGAATTTTTGCTGTTGGGAATAAAAGAACTGTGCTCATATAAATGTAAAGCGCATGTGGCGCATAAATGTTTGCGTGAAGTCGGGGTCTGCGGTGAGATCAACGGCTTCACAGTTTGCGGTCAGGCTTTCTGCCATGCTGCGTAGGGTGGGGTCAATAAGCATCAGTTCAGCTCCCTGCAGGGAGGTGTTGTTTACAGCTTCCACTCTGGAGCCCATTCCAGCCGGAATGAATCCTAATCCTTCAAGATCCTGCACTGCGGCATGCTCTCCGAGAGCACCGGCAAGATAAATATTTTTCAATTGCGTTGCAGAAATATCAGCGGTTTCCAAAATGCGGGTAAAGGCAAACGTGAACGCTGCTTTAACCTTGAGGAACTCTTCAATATCTTCTGCAGAAAGGAACATGTTGTCAGGCAGTGCTAAATGCTGGATGCCGTGACGAATCTCCAGACGTTCAGCCAGACGTTCACCCAATCCTTGAGTTTGCTTGTCTATGAACAGTCCGTCGTTGGAAATAAAATTGATTTTTCGTAATGCGTGAATCAGTGCAAGGTACCCTGTTCCGCTAATGCCGTCTGCGTAGGTTGCATCCAAAACAGACGGAACAAGACCGGTAGGGGTTAACTTGTATGATGTCGCAATACCTTTTGCCGCTGTTGCACCATAATGCAAACCAACGCCTTCCAATGCAGGCCCGAGCGCTACACTGGTTGCAAGGTAGTTGTCAGGGCTGAGGGCGAGAATGAATTCGCCGTTAGTACCCATGTCTGCAAGGATGAACGGGTATTCCGGATCTTTTTTCAAAACCGCAACTAGCCCTGCGGTCAAGTCTCCGCCTACAAACGGCGCAGCAAGTGGCGCAATGTATGCTGGAGGTAAATCACCAATCTTTTCTATACTGCCGCCCTTATATGTAAGGTTGTAAGGCGCGGTGGCAAGGCAAGATGTATCAAGCCCGAGAAGTAGGTAGGTCATTGCAGGGTTTGCTGCAACAGCAATAGACTCAACAGTTCCGAAGGAATCTTGTGTAAGTTCTGTAATAAGTTCTGCAATTCTGCTGACAACAAGGTCTTGTAAAATTTCTTTGCCGGATTCTGTAGCGGCAAAACTGAGACGCGACATGATTTCAGAACCTGCGCCCATCTGCGGGTTAGGTTCAGAGCCGAAAGCAATGCGTTTTTCACCATCAAGCAGTGACCAGTGCATACTGGTAGTACCAAGGTCTACAGCAAGGTGTAATGCTTTGCTGCTTGATTCTGCAATTTCGACATGTCTAACGTAGGTATTCTCCGGTATTTCAATGATCATACCGTCTTCTGGTTCATGCCTGCATGCCAGACGCCAGCCCGCGTCAATAGCATGTTCTTTAAAGATGAGTGTGTCAGGTCCAACAGGTAAAGGGGCATTTTCCACGAAGCGTACTCTGCATTTTCCGCACTGACCCAATCCTGAGCAGAGGGGTGGGGCAAGGACAAGTCCGCTGGTAAAAATAACCTGAGCCAAAGTACGAGGCTCTGCCTGAGAAACGTGAAGGGACTTTTTCCGACCGGTGTAATCAATGATGGTAATCTGCATAGTAAAAAGACCATGCCACAAAACATGTCAGGTTGAAAGCGGGACTCTTCTTACGCTTAATCTTGAAGGTTGAGAATCTGCATGAAAGCAGGTAAGTTGCCCTAGTTTCAATAAAGTATAGAGTGGGGTGTATTGTCCTCAGCCTAACGTTTATGAAAAGAGGTGGAAATGGATCTGCTTGTATTAGGATTCTGCGGTCTAATTTTTGTCTGTTTGGCTGCAGGATGCAATTTTTTTGCTACAGCCAAAATGAAAGATAAGATTTATGCTTCAAAGAAAGCGCGGCGTTCGTTACATGGTGAAGTTACTGAGTTGCAGGCAGCGCTTATTTCCAAGCGTGAAGAGAAGAAGATTGTAATCAATAAATTGCGCATGGCGAGAGCCGAAAGTAGCTCGCAAAAGGAGGTGGGAATGGATGAAAGTCCCAGTACCCCCAGCGGAGCACACGGAACGTTCGAGCAAGAACTGGTAAGTCAAAAAATAATCACTGAACGTGATCTGGACAGGGTCAAAAAATATCGCAGGTCAACTTCCTGTCCCTATGGGGTTGCAGAAACTATTGTTATGCTCGGCTATGCAAGTCAGCATGATGTAGACTTTGTAAAAGCAAAATATCCTCAATAAAATAGCATGTTAGTGTGCTTTATGGAGATAGATATGTCTGCTTATTATGCATCGATATGGGCTGCTGCACTCTACAATGAGTTTGGGCTAGGTATTGGCATTAATAGTGCATAAAATCTAACCAGACACATGTTGTGTCAAAAAATTCCTACCTGATTGCGTGCCACGTGCTTTGCGCTGGTTATGAATACAGGTTTTCGGAGATACAGGACGTATGAATAAGATTTTAGCACAAGACGAAGTAGATGCTCTGCTGCGGGGATTATCCGGCGGCGAAATCGAAAGTGAATCGGATATTCCGGAAGATGAAACTGGTATTGTGGCATTTGACCTTGCCAATCAGGACAGGATCATCCGTGGCCGTATGCCAGTTCTTGAGATTGTAAACGACCGCTTTTCACGTCTGTGCACTAACGCACTTTCAAACGCTGTTCGTAAGCGTGTTGAATTGAACCCTATTTCGATTGATATGACGAAATTCGGCGATTTTATGCGTTCCTTGCCTGTTCCGACAAGTATCAATATTTTCAAAATGGAACCGCTACGTGGTAACGCCATAGTGGTTGTCGACTCCCGACTTGTATTTGCGCTGGTAGAAAATTTTTTCGGCGGTGCGGGTAGTCAGCCAAAAATTGAAGGTCGTGAATTTACACGCATTGAGCAAGCCATTGTTGACCGCGTTATAAAAATTGCGCTGGATAACATGGAAGAAAGCTGGCGTCCTGTTCACGAAGTTAATCTGGAGCTTGTACGCTCTGAGATTAACCCTCAGTTTGCGGCAATTGTACCACCAAGTGACGTAGTAGTTGTCATTACCTTTGAGGTTGAGCTGGAAAGCGCTATCGGATCGATGATTATGTGTTTACCATACGCAACCATTGAACCAATTCGTTCCAAGTTGCATGCAAGTTTCCAGACAGAACGTCTGGAAGTTGACCATGCATGGGTTTCCCGCCTTAAAGAACGCTTGCTTGAGACTCCTGTTGACATGAAAATTCGCTTCGGTGAATCAAAAATAACAGGTAACCAGCTACTTCGCCTTAAAATCGGCGATGTCCTTCTATTGGACACAGACACAGACGACCTGCTTGAAGCCACGATTGCTGGCGTCAAAAAATTTCAGGGAATTTGTGGCACGGTAAAATCAAATAAAGCGTTCCAAATCGTCAAAGAAGAAGAGCCAAGCTACACGTAGCTAGTAATTATCATTAAAAATGTAATAGCTACAACGCATCAACAACCGTACAGTAATTCCATACTGTGCAGAGGGCACGGTGCGCGTATCTTGGACAAATGGTTATGCGTGTTCAACTGAAGGCCGGATTTATCCGGCCTTCTCGTTTGTCTAAGGACTAGAAATAAGGACGCGTGTTAAGAAAAGGGGGATGCCTGAAAGTGCAGGCAGGATGGGGGCGTCGCGTGTTTTAGTAGAAGACTTTATGCATGGACAGTCCACACGCAGGTGCCGTAGCAGGTGCTGCAGTTCTGTCTTTTGCTGCTAGAATTTCCGGTATGGATTCCGGCGCAATTTTATGCATTCCGCAAGCAACGATGGTTCCCATAAGATTGCGAACCATTTGTTTTAAAAATCCGGAAGCTTCAAATGTCCAGACAAGCTCTTCCGGTAAATTATCATGTTGTGCGTAATCCGGACACGAATGGGTGATGCTGGTAATGTTGCGGACAGTGTTTGTAATATCTGATCCGGCATTCTGGTAGGTCGCGAAATCGTGCTCACCTAATAAACAGGTTGCAGCAGCTTCCATAGCAGGAATATCCAGCGGGCCTATCTTCCATGCAAATGGATAACGGGCAGGCAGGATGTAATGTTTATTAAGCCACAGGGTATAGGTGTAGCTTTTAGCTGTAACATCGTAACGGGCGTGAAAATCGTCATCCACGATGGCTACGCTCGTTACAGCAATATCGTGTGGCAATTTTGTTGTAAAAATCTTTTGCCAGTTAACTTTTGCCCATTTTTCCGGCAGATCAAAATGCGCGACTTGAGCGTCCGCGTGAACGCCGGAATCAGTACGACCGCTGCCATGCACTCTAACAAGAGTGCCGGTGACAGCGGTCAGAATTTTTTCAATTTCGCCTTGAATAGTCGGCTGCGGATGTTCAACCCTGGCAGGTTGAATTTGCCATCCCACGTAGTGGGTACCGATATAGGCGACAGTAATTTTTATGCGAGGCATTCTCTACTCAAATGGTAACTGCATATTTGTCAGTGCTTCGGAAAGACGTGCAGCCTTGTCCGCTCTAACAAATGTCAGGATTTCACCTGCTTTTCGTCCGCGCATGCCAGCCAAAATTTTAACAGAAATTTGTTCATCGAGGGATTCAAGAACCTGTGCAGCTTGTTTTCCTTTCATGTTGGAATACACATCTACAAGGTGCTTCATCTTTTTGTCCTGAGTCTCTTTTGCGTTTTTAAGCATAGACTGAAGGCGCTTTTCAAGTGCTTGCAATTTAACAAGTTTTCCATCGATGGTTGCCTGAAGTCTTGAAAGTTCCTGTTCACGTCTGTTCAGCTCAACCTGTTTGGTTTTGAGCAGGTCGCGTGTCATGGAATCTAATTCAGCTTTGGGCTTTGGAGCAGGTTTTTTAGGGGCTTCTTTTTCTTCTGCATGCGCTTTGCTGGTAGTAAGCGTTGCCGGAGAAGTTGGCAAGCTCTGTTTGACCTGTGCAAAGCGTTCTTCAAGCGTGAGCGAAGCTTTTTCTGCCACGGTTGCTACAGTTGTTGTAGTACTTGTTGGCAAAATAGAAGCAATCTGTGTGTCAGCATCGAAAACAATAGAGCCTACGAGAATGAGCTTGAACAGAATTGCGCAACCAAGAAGCTTGCAGATTTTAGAAAGCTTGAGCTTTGAACCTAAGGGTTGCTGTTTCGTCGAGCTGGTGTTGTTCTTTGTTCTTTTCTTCATGTGCGTGCCGCTTTGCTTGATTTTCTTTAAGTTTTTCCAGTAGCTTCTTTTCCTGAGCTTTCTCAGTCAAATCTTGCCGTGCAGAATGCAGTTCCTGTGCAATAGTAAGCAGACGATGTTCAGCAGTGCTAATATCTTGACGCAAACCTTGCAGGAAATTGCGAATAATCCATGTTTGAGCAGGGTCCGAAGTTGTGCTCATGAGCGTCAGATTGTCGGCAAGCGAATCCCGCAATCCGTCAACACGTCGTACTTGTTTTTCGTACTTGCGTTGCGCTTCTGAAAGCACAAGCTTAGCCTGATCTTCCAGCTGCGTTCGGTATTCGAGCACCTGCTGCAACTTGAATTTGAATGGTGCCATAACCCCTTCCTAGTAGTGTCAACCGAATGACATGTTACCTAGATGTATACTGGTTATAGCATGTTCCGTGCCGAAGTGGCCGGAATGATGGATGTTGGAAAGAATTGATAGAAAGAAATGACAATTACATGAGATAGGCAAGCATGGCAGTAAGTTCACCGCCGACAACAGCAGCGCCAAGGAAATCGCCGTTTATGCCGCCTTGTACTTTTGCCAGTCGTAGAAATGACCACAGCAGGAAAGCGCAGAGCAGAGCTGTATACACGGTTGGAAGAAAGCCGCAAAGAAAGAAGCCTGTAACAACTGTGAGTGCTGTCTGTACCATTATGGTAGAGCGGGTAGCGCCCTGAAGGAAAAGCCGTCCTTGTGTGGAGGCTTCTGGTGCATCACCTAATCCACCTAAAACAACAGCTGCTACGCGTCCTGCTATAGGCGCAAAAATAAGTACCTGCCAGCTTCCGAGCAGAAACAACTCGTGAGCAAGCAGGGTTTGTCCGAGAATTCCGATGACCATAGCTATAGCGCCAAAGGCACCGACTCTGCTGTCTTTGACGATCTGCCAGAATCGCTCACCTTGAGCACAGCTCCCCCATCCATCCCCAGATGTCGGCCCACCCGTCCC
The DNA here is from genome assembly GCF_009914765.1 of Halodesulfovibrio sp. MK-HDV. NCBI lineage: Bacteria > Pseudomonadati > Thermodesulfobacteriota > Desulfovibrionia > Desulfovibrionales > Desulfovibrionaceae > Halodesulfovibrio > Halodesulfovibrio sp. MK-HDV. The sequence continues at coordinate 206,581 of NZ_WYDS01000004.1, forward strand.
AATGAAGAGCTCGTGTTACCCATATGGATAGAAACACCCAAAGCCATGCTTGAACCCAAGGATGTTGAGAAAAGGCACCGAGTGCGAATGGCAGGGTGATGAGTGCCCCGACAGTAAGTCCGACAGCATAAAATTGACGCATGGTAGCGGCAATCTCTTCATTTGAGTACATGCGTGCGCAACCGAGGCGCGTCATAAAACTGAGCGCCGTCATATATTCAGTCCAGAATCGAGTCAGCATTATTACATCTCAGGCGGATCAGAGAGAGCTATCTTAATGAGTTCGCCAAGCTGAAGGTTGATGAACTGCGCTGCTGAGCACATATTACAAGCAATTTCTATATATCCCTGACTACCGCAGATTACACCAATTTGATTCTCTGTCAGATCAGCATAGGCGGAGATGAATCTGAGCGGGCGAGTTGTCTGTGTGTACAGAGTAAGTTCCCCACCGTTCGCAATTCGTTGACGCCATTCTTCGCTTGGTAGGCCTAGGATAATGTTGCCGAAATGATCTATATGCAGCACATGCGTTTCAATTACATTGTCATGCTCTTTTGCCACATACTCCGGCAGAGTGACAATAGTGTCTGTGAGATGATGCCCGTAGCGTTTCATGTACGGAGTAAGAATAGAATCAGTCTTCGTAGGTTGTGGCGGGAATGTTTCCAGCCTGCAATCCTGCGTAGAATTTTTACTGAACGGCGTAGGACTAGTGCACTCCACATAAGATGGAATTTGCTCAATATGCAAAGCAAGGTCGGCTGCCAGCGGAGAGAACAACGTTCTACCGTGAAAAGTACAAGAAGGGGATGTATGCTCAAGGGGGAGATGGTGCTGCATGATGCGGTAAATAGGTGCATCAGGAAAACGAGCGTGAAGGAATGATAAGCAACCATTGTCAGGAGCGAGAACGGCTTTGTTGTCTAATACCATGCACAAGATATCGCGGGTAGTTCCTACGCCCGGATCAACAACGCAAATGGTGACAGAGTGAGGCGGTAGATGCTCAATAGTTGAGTCTAGAAAGTATCCTGCCTGCGCTATATTAAAGGGCGCAATGTCGTGTGTAATGTCGATAATTTGATGCTGCGGTGCAAGGGTGCTGAGCACTCCTTTCATCTGCGCAACGTAAGGATCTGTACTACCAAAGTCTGTGAGTAGAAAAAAGCTAAGAGACATGTTTTTCCTCCAGAAAGTAGAAAACTAGACCCCATCATAACGTTTTTACCCCGTACACAACAGTATACGGGGTAAAAAAGGAAAAAAATTTTCGACCGGTAAGCGAGCGCTGTAATCTAATACGTTTCCAAATGTACTATTTAGTATTCGGATGAGTGATATTGAATGAGAGTGCGTACAAATGGTGGAAAAAGTCTACGTATTCAACATTTACATGGTCAGGCACGGTAATGCGAGACGGAGCAAAGTTAAGAATACCATTAATGCCTGCTTCCACAAGGTGGTTGGCAGCACGCTGAGCGCGTTCCGGCGGAGTGGTTATGATACCAATTTCGGCGCCGTTATCGCCAATCATTTCGCGTAAACGTTTAGTACAAACAACTTCTAGGCCTGATACTTCTTCACCAATTTTGAATGGGTCGCAATCAAATGCGCCAACAATATTAAAACCGCGAAGACGGAACTCTTTGTGATTTAAAAGAGCTTTACCAAGGTTACCTACGCCAACGAGAACGGTTCGCCATTCTCTATCAACACCAAGAGCGCTAGTGATAGAAGCGATGAGATTCTTGACGTAGTAACCAACACCACGCACACCGAATTCGCCAAAGTAAGCAAGATCTTTACGTATCTGTGAAGCGTTAACATTGCACGCTTTTGCAAGCGGCTCTGAGGAAATAACTTCAGTACCTTCGCGCTGAAGATTTTCCAACACTTGAACATATACGGCCAGACGTTGAATGGTCGCTCTTGGGATATGTTCACTTTTTTGTTGAGGCATGAACGCTCCAAATTTGTGAAATAATTCTCATAGTTTAAGGTAAAAAGAGGAGGCCGTAGTAACGGCCTCCTCTAAAAGGCTAGTCGTAAGCTTATGCAGTAAGAAGCATAAGGTTAACAACGAGAGCGTAAATAGCGAGGGATTCTACGAATGCCAAGCCAAGAATAAGAGCAACGGTAATTTTGTTAGATGCTTCTGGGTTACGTGCAGTACCTTCACAAGCAGCTTTCAGACCAAGACCCTGACCGATACCACAACCAGCAGCAGCAATAGCCATGCCGAGTGCAGCACCGAAGTATACGAGGTCGCCGTATGTGTTTGCGCCATCAGCTGCAAATGCTACAGCAGCGATAGAGATCAGAGCAACGGTGTTGAGAGCAATCATAAGAAACTTACGCATTTTGAAACACTCCTAAAATTATTTTATGTTAGTTGGTCAAAGACCATTTCCCCCGGTAATAAGGCCGGAACATGCGGACTAATGCGCGTGTTCGAGTGAGCCTTTGAGGTAGATCATGCTGAGCATGAACCAGATAAATGCCTGCAAGCACTTAGCAAGACCGAACAAGAAGTAGATCGGAATAGTACCTACGATAGGTGCAAGCAGGAAGAACAGGATCAGAACAATTTCTTCACCTCTGATGTTACCGAAAAGACGGAGTGTCAGAGAAAGTGGACGAGCACAGTGAGAAATAAGTTCCAACGGTAACATCAACGGAGACAGCCACCAGAAGGGACCGCAGAAGTGTTTGATGTAACCGAGACCCCATCGTCTGAGGCCAACCCAGTTGTAGTAACCGAAAGTAAACAGAGCCATTGCTGCGTTCGTGTTAACGTTCGCTGTCGGAGCATCGAAGCCCGGCACAAGGCCCATGAGGTTCATTGTAATAATAAAGAGGAACAGAGCGATAAGGACGTGGAAGATTTTTCTTCCGTCTTCACCGATGTTGCTCACAACGAAATCTTCGAGACCGCCAATGATGACCTCGAAAACGTTTTGTAACTTTCCGGGAACAAGTTTTATTTGTCCACGTACAAGGAAGGCCAAAGTAAACAGAATCGCCATAGCGATCCATGTGTAAAACACATGGCTGAAATTGACTACCTTCCCCATGATTTCAATGCTGTCCATGCCTAATGCAGGCGCGAGCAACACCGGATGAGGCAAACCACTTGCCATATCCTAAGCCTCCTTGGTTTTCCGCTCATTCTGTCTAGAAATCATCCAGATGAGCATCGTTACCATACTTGTCGCCAAACCGGCCACAAGTGCCATCATAGGAACGTGTACCTTTACGATCAAAGCGGCAACTACCACTCCGACGATAAGTAGACGACCATAGAATCTGAATAGCATTCCAGTCAGCATGCTTCGATCATATTCTTGCAAGATGATTTGCTGTATGAACTTGGCAATTGAAAAGAAACTTAACGTGGCTATTACTGCCCCAATTGCAAATGTAATTGGCCACACGCTAAACCAGACCGTGCAAAGTGCTGTAACAATGGCAATGCCGCAGAGTTGAATCTGGATCCGAAGAATCGATCGGATATCAGGCAGTCTGAATCCTTTGAAGTACAGACGCTTTTCAATCTTTTCGCTTAAATCTTTCATTCTCTTCTTTTTCCTGATTCCTCATTACCTTCTTAGTATCAGCATACACAGCTCTGAAACCGGCAATTACGCCGAGAATCAAAAATACTATGAACATCCAAGGTTTCGTTCCTAACCAATCATCCAGATAATAACCGGCCACCGCCCCCACAGCGGGGTGAGACACCATGTGTAGACCAATCGTTCCGACTGTTCCCATGGTATCAACGTATTTTCCGGGATTAGCACCCTTGTTTTTCTTAACGACCATAAATGATTTCCCTTAGCATGCGAAAGTGCTGCGTAAGCTGGACCACTTCGTGCAATCGTTCACAAGTTGATTTGGAGTTATCACGCACGGTACCCTGCGTCAACGTGTGAAGCTGCTTTTTTGTTCTTTTTTTCACACAAAATAAGCAGGTTGAGTATGCAACCAATTGTGCTTTGTGAGTAACTCTTGCAACACTTTTGCCTTTGAAAAGAGGAGAAAAAAAGTGAAAAATGAACTCGATTTTTATCTGAAGGAAACTGATATTTTTTTAGAGCGTTGCAGGGAGGAATAGTGGTGCGTTGGGCATAAAAAAAGAGTGAAGCATGCAGCTTCACTCTTTTTTTGCTTTATATTCTAGTCTGTAAGATCAAGGCGTACGATGTTTTCAATGTGCGCAGTCTGCGGGAATAAATCCACAGGCTGAACAGCTGTAATGGTGTACTTAGTACTCAAAGTGGCGATGTCGCGTGCTTGAGTTGCAGGGTCGCAGGAAACGTAAATGATGCGTTTCGGAGCGCGTTTCATAAGCAGTTCCACAACTTCCGCATTCATGCCGGAGCGTGGAGGGTCAACGAAAACAACATCCGGCTGGGATTTTTCATCCTTGAGAGCGCTGCGTACGTCACCGCTGACAAAACGAACATTTTCAATGTTGTTGATTTGTGCATTTTCATTTGCGGATGAAATGGCTTGAGGACTGAGTTCCATAGCAAAAACATCTTTTGCGTTAGGAGCAGCAGCAAGAGCGAGTCCACCTACGCCACAGTAGAGATCCCATACTTTTTCAGTGCCGCTAAGCTCTGCAAGATCAATAGCTGTGCCGTAAAGGCGTGCTGTTGCGTCTGTGTTTACCTGAAAGAACCCGTCTGCGTGGGATGTAAGGGAAAGGGAACGCATGCCGTTTTCAAAGTTTAAAACTTCGGTAAGGGATTTCTGTCCCAGAACAACATATGTTTTTTCACCGTATGCAACCTGTGAAGTGTGTGTGCGCAGGGAATGGATAAATGTGGTTACATTCATACGTTCCTGAAGGAGCTGGCCAAGCTGGCGAATAGCACGGTGCTGCGAATCGCTGTTGGTGGTGTCTTTGCCGGTAATGATCTGCACCATACACTGGTTTGTGTGTTTGGTTTCACGAATAACGAGGAAACGCAGATACCCGTGACGAGCAGTTGCATCGTATGCAGTAAGTGCAGGGGTTGCGTTTACGAATTCGCGAACGAGAGCAAGAATTTCTACTGTATGTTCTGTCTGCAGGTAGCATTCCTGCAAATCTACAACGTTGTGGGTAGCATAGCGGCGCATTCCGAGGGTGATGTTACCCTGTTTTTCGCCGAACGCAAATTCCATTTTGTTGCGGTAGAAGAACGTATCAGGAGATGGAATAGGGTCTTTAATTTCGAGATCCTGAGTGCCGGCGATGCGGCTGAGACTGTCGGATACGAAACGTTTTTTCCATTCGAGCTGTTTTTTGTATTCCATATTCTGCCAGAGGCAGCCGCCGCATGTGCCGAAATGGGCGCAGCGTGGAGTGATTTGGTCAAGAGCATTGGTAATAACTTTAGTCATTACTGCTTCTGCAAATCTTTTTTTCTTTTTAGTAATCTTTACTTCAACAGTTTGGCCGGGGAGACCTCTGTCCATGAAGATTACCATGCCGTCTAAACGTGTAAGTGCTTTCCCGCCAGTAGCGAGCGCGTCGATGGTCACGGTAAGGGTGTCGCCCGTAGCGAACTGTGAGTCTTTGGTTGTCATATGAAATCCGGTAAGATGAAAAATAGGAGAAAAGGTTATAAAGAAATAGTATGCCATTGTGCCCCAAGGGATCACGGCATAAAAGTATCGTTGGTTTTACAAAACTGATCTTGACATTTTTACTAAATAGCGCAACTACTTTTTTTGCGTTGCAGGGGTTATTGGAAAGAGAGTAAAGGAGTGGAGCTATGTTAGGTGAGCTTTTTGAAGGCATGATGCACTCAACCCCACAGGGCTTTGTGGGCGTTGGCCTTATTTTTATTTACTTTGTGGTCATTTTTTCCACTGCGATCTACCGCGTGAAAAAAGGCGAACATCTCGATCATTAGAATTTTCATTTAGGATACCCCGTGTTACGGTTGTATCCGGCAAGTTATGTCTACAAAGAAAAAGACCGTCACGTACTGGCAATTACGTAACGGTTTTTTTTATTTTAAAACTCTACGCTTCTACGAGCCGCAATAAATATTGACCGTAATCATTTTTCAGCATTGGCTGAGCCAAGATGCGTAGCTGCTCTTTATCAATGTAGCCTTTAAAAAATGCCACTTCTTCAATACAGGCAATTTTCAGGCCCTGTCTACTCTGTACTGTTTGCACAAAAGATGATGCCTGCTGCATGGAATCAAATGTTCCAGTGTCCAGCCATGCCATGCCCCGTCCAAGCACTTCCACTTTAAGAGTCCCTTCCTGCAGATACATATCCACAATGTCAGTTATCTCAAGCTCACCGCGTGGTGATGCTTTAACCTGTTTGGCAAACTTCACAGCACGGTTGTCAAAGAAATACAAACCGGTCACCGCGTAGGAAGAACGAGGGGTTTCAGGCTTTTCTTCAACACTCAAAGCGTTGAAGTCTGCATCAAATTCCACAACACCATAGCGTTCCGGATCTTGTACATGGTATCCGAACACGACTCCGCCATGGGTCGTAGCAGCACAACGCTCCAGCATTTCGGTCAGGCCGTCGCTGTAGAAGAGGTTGTCGCCGAGGATAAGGCTGACAGAAGAATCACCAATGAAATCTTCAGCAAGAATGAAAGCCTGCGCCAAACCTTCCGGTTTCGGCTGCTCTATGTATTCAAGTTTCAGTCCGAGTTGGGAACCGTCTCCGAACATTCCTTTAAATCGAGGAAGATCTTCAGGAGTAGAGATAATACAAATTTCGCGAATGCCCGCGAGCATTAGCGTAGAGAGCGGATAATATATCATCGGCTTGTCGTATACTGGCAGCAATTGCTTACATACACCGCGTGTAATCGGGTATAGTCGGGTGCCGGAGCCACCAGCGAGGATAATGCCTTTCATAAAATTCTTTCCTTATTCGTCGGGATAATCTGGATTTGTTTTTACGTGCTGCATCGCGCATTCGCAACTGATTTTATTGTCATAGTATTTTTTGTACGTGCAAAATCTATTTTCTAAAGAAAAATAGCCGAAATATTAGGAACAATCCTATCCCTAACAAGAAATATTCAGTATGGTTCGTCTGTGCGGTTGAATTAAAAGTATACACTGTTGATGTTGCCGGACTGGGGGACGGTGGCGTTAACGGGAGTTACACATGGAGCATCAGACTGGAAACAGAAAGCTCTGGGTGATCTTAGGCATTGTAGTCTTTATCGGTTTTGCCGTGCTTATTCAGCAGGGCGTAAAACTCTATCAAACGGCACCGCCTGTTCCGGATACTGTCGTGGCAGAGACAGGAGAAGTTCTGTATTCAGCCGCGGATATTCTGGATGGCCAGAATATCTGGCAGTCGATGGGTGGTCAGGAAGTAGGTTCAGTATGGGGGCACGGCGCATACGTTGCTCCAGACTGGACAGCCGACTGGCTGCACCGTGAGTGCCTGTACACTTTGGAAAATTGGTCGAAATCTTCCTTCCATCGTCCGTATGTTTCGTTGGGTCCTGCTGAGCAGGCAAGCCTACGGGCACGTCTTATTCAAGAATTTAGAACCAATACATATGACAAAGCTACCGGTCGCCTTACTCTTTCTGAAGATCGAGTAAAGGCCGCTAAGGCAATGACCCGCTATTACGGTGCGATCTTTTCTGATGCGATGGAGTTTGATCCTGACGTAAAACCTTTTGCGGATGCAGGTAAAAGTCCACGCGATTTGCGTAAAGCTTACGCTATTGCAAATAATACTATTGAAGGAAAAGAGCGTCTGAGGAAGCTTGGAGCTTTTTTTTTTCTGGGCAAGTTGGGCATGTGCAGCAGCCCGGCCACAAGACGTCGTAAATGAAGCTGCACTTACCGGAGGCTTACTGGCTGCTCCTGTGTCATACACAAACAACTGGCCTGCTGAAGAATTAATCGCCAATAGGCCGTCTGGTGAAATTATTGTATGGTCGGTAATTAGCTTTGTTCTTCTTTTAGCGGGCATTGCCTTGCTTGCATGGTACTATGCTGTGTTGAATAAAAAACATGGTGATGATCCGAATCCACCGGACACAGACCCTCTTCTTCCTCTCAAGCCGACGCCGTCCATGCGGGCAACAATCAAGTTCTTCTGGGTCGTGGTTGCTCTTTTCCTGCTACAAATAGGAATGGGTGCTCTTACAGCGCATTATGGCGTTGAAGGGCAGGGTTTTTACGGTATTCCTCTCGCAGATTATCTTCCATACTCCGTCACACGAACGTGGCATCTTCAATGTGCAATTTTCTGGATTGCAACAGCGTGGCTGGCAACAGGGTTGTTTATAGCGCCCGCAGTCTCGGGGTATGAACCACCGTGGCAGCGAGCAGGAGTAAATTTCCTGTTTGTATGTCTACTCATTATTGTTGCCGGAACACTTTTTGGGACATGGTACGCCACCCGTCAGGAGATGGGGCTTACCATGAACTTCTGGTTCGGGCATCAGGGATATGAGTATGTTGATCTGGGTCGTTTCTGGCAAATTTTCCTATTCATCGGTTTAATTCTGTGGTTCCTGCTTATGACTCGCGCACTATGGCCTGCAGTGAAAATACCGAATGACTCAAGACAGCTGCTCATTATGTTCCTACTCTCCACAGCGGCGATCGCCATGTTTTATGGTGCAGGTTTGATGTGGCAACAGCAGACACATTTAGCCATCGCAGAATATTGGCGCTGGTGGGTTGTCCATCTGTGGGTTGAAGGCTTTTTTGAAGTTTTTGCAACAGTGGTCATCGCCTTCCTGTTCACACGGTTAGAATTGTTGCGCGTTCGAATTGCCACCTTTGCCGTCATTTTTTCTACAATTGTATTTCTTACAGGTGGTATCATCGGCACGTTCCATCATCTGTACTTTACGGGAACCAGTGTTTCAGTGCTTTCACTTGGCGCAGTCTTCAGTGCTTTAGAAGTTGTTCCATACATATTGATTGCATTTGAAGTCTTGCAGAATCTGAGTATCGCAAAAATTCAAGGCTGGGTTCAGGATTACCGTGTAATCATCTACTTCTTTGTTGCAGTAGCTTTCTGGAATCTTGTAGGAGCAGGGTTGTTTGGCTTCTTCATTAACCCGCCGATTGCGTTATATTACATGCAGGGACTCAATACGACTCCGGTGCATGCTCATACAGCCCTCTTTGGCGTGTACGGAATGTTAGGTCTTGCATTGATGTTATTCTGCTTCAAAGCGTATGATCCAAGCCGCAAATGGAATATACACATTTTGATGTTCGGATTTTGGGCATTGAATATTGGGTTGATACTGGAAGTCTTATTGTCATTGCTTCCTGTGGGATTATTGCAGACATGGGCAAGCGTTGAGCATGGCCTTTGGTACGCACGATCCGCTGAGTTTTTGCAGACAGACTTAATGTCGTTGCTACGCTGGATGCGTATGATAGGTGATACTGTTTTTGCAGTCGGCGCATTGGCCATAGGGATATTTGTCGTAGGACTGAAACTTGGTTGGTCTTATCGGAAAAATGGAACAACAGTGCATTAAATGAAAACTGATTGTCTTTGCATGCAAACAAGTCAGTGTTTGGATGGAGACAGCGCGTTAATGCGGTACAATATACGTTGAACGTAGTGCTGTTTCTGTGTGGAAAACTGTTGATTGCGTGGAGGCAGGATGGTGCAACTGGATGCAGTTGCGTCAATGTTGTTCGATGAACATTAGACAAAAAAAGGCCCGCTTTCTGCCACGAAAGCGGGCTAAATGTTAGACAGGTGTCTAGTGTGCGGTTATCCGGTAAGTGGAGAAGAACCGGATATGCCTAGTAGAAAATTCGTTATCGTATCTCATCTTGTACTAAGGCCACTAATAACACGGGTCTTACAAATTTCTATTATCGGGTGTAACGGTGAGAGAGCTAAGTGGAGTTAGTCGCTTCCGTTTGGGTCGGCACCTGTCTGTATGGAACAAACAGTGCTGCACCTCAATAATGTGAGTGTTAGATACGGCTATTTTTTTCAAGATGCAAGCAGTAAAAACCGCACAGTTTCATTAGTTTTGCCATGCTGATTTCTATTCATCCGAAAATATTGCACATATTTGTTTTAAAAAATGAAACTTTGTTACTACCTGTTTCACGCTTTGGAAGCGGTTTCCTGTTTAGTGTGTCAATGAGACACAGCAGAAAAGGAATGTGGAGTTATTATTTAGATAAGTGCGCGGTCTTGATAAGTGAGTGTGCATTTCTTTATTGTGCGTTGCGATGTCGTGTTGCGTCAGGTTGATATAATGCTTGCAGTATAGTTTTTTAGTGTGTGCGGAAACAAGCTTGTGAGTGTTTTAGATGTATAAAATTATTAAGTAAAAAAGTAAGTTATGAAGATGTTGTGCGTTGTGCGCTTTCGCAGCAAAGAGATGCAGGAAGTGAGCTTTTTGGGTTATGCTTTCCATTGTTGAATTTTTTGAAACGAAGAATTTGTACGAGAGATTGATCGAGCTGAAGAATTTTCAAAAGTACATTTGGCGGTGATGTAACAGTTTCCAAACGCGCATTGCACAGGGGATTGCTGCGATTGGCTTATTTGCTTTTATGAAGTGGTATTGTTTCATAGGCATAACGCATTCAATTTCATATTCGGTTCGGTGCATATTTGATTGGGTAATGGGACACAGAGGATTGTTGTAATACGAAATTGCCGTGTCAAAATGAAATAGCGTTGGAATGCGAAACTTCAATTTCAGAGCAGAATGGGGCACTGGAGTAGAGCATTAATCTGCAGCGCAATAACTGGCGTAGAACAGATAACGTCATAACAATGAAATTGAATAGGTCGGGCTGGGCAGAGAAAAAGCACTTTTTGAATGGTGGCTCGAAGAGCAAAAATCCTTTGTGATGATAGCGTGAATTTTTGCGTAGTGCTTTATCAATATATAGGTCGTGGCTGTGCTAGTTCGGGACGGAAGTTGTGCTATTGATTTTTCATGGAGTGGGCTTAACCGGTGTATAATTTCCTTGGGCGCAGGACAAAGGGCAAAAAAATAGCCCCGATTATGCTCGGGGCTATCAAATATAGAAATAAGGATCGATCCCTATTACTTGCAGGGTCCGGAGAGAAAAGCCTTGGGGGAGGGCCTTGGTGCGGTACTTCTCTCCGGACACGAGATGAGACACACTCAGTTAGTGACTACTAGAACCGTATGTTGCTGTCAGTTATAAATTTTCTTAGCGGCAATGATATGTTCAGAGGCGAAATAAGCAAGATAATAGGGGGGCGTCTTTAACGTCCCATCTAACGCGGAGTATTTAACTTTTTCTTGGCTGAAACGATTGGAAAGAGTAAATAGATACTTGTCAATCGAGAAATCGCATGATAGGGCATTGCTTCCCTTTTGACATATTGCTCTTAAAAAGCAAACCAGGTTGACACCCTTTCCTTGGAAAGAGGTATCGTCTACCTTTCTTTCTTTGGAGGATAAATATTATGTACGCAATCGTCGAGACTGGCGGTAAGCAGTTCCGTGTTGAAAAAGACGGAAAAATTTTTGTTGAGAAGCTCGAAGCAGAAGCTGGTAGCGAAATCATTCTCGATAAAGTTCTTTTGGTTGGTGGTGATGAGCTTTCCGTAGGTGCTCCTTACGTTGAAGGTGCTAAAGTTACCGCTGAAGTAATTGAGCATGGCCGTGGCAAGAAGATCATCATCTTCAAAAAGCGTCGTCGTCATGACTCCCGTAAAAAGCAGGGTCACCGTCAGGCATTCACTGCTCTTAAAATCACAGGCATCGAAGCCTAGTAAATTTTTGAAAGGAGTGTAAGTCATGGCTCATAAGAAAGCTGGTGGTAGTACCAGGAACGGTCGCGATTCAAACGGCCAACGACGTGGCGTTAAAATCTACGGTGGTCAGAGTGTTCTTGCTGGCAACATCCTTGTTCGTCAGCTCGGCACAAGAGTTTTCCCTGGTGAAAACGTAGGCATGGGTAGAGATTTTACCCTGTTCGCAAAGGTTGACGGCGTAGTTAAGTACGAAAAGTACATGCGCAAGAAAGCTGTGAAAACTCGCGTATGCATTGTTCCATTTGCAGCTGCTGAGTAATCCACTTTTATAGTGACCTTACAGGCGGAAGTCGCAATGCGCTTCCGCCTTTTTTTTGTGTATAGAGCGGGTTTTACTGCGGACGAAGTTTTCGTACCCATTATACAGCACCTAACCCTGTACGCACGCAGGCACATGCGATACAATTTCGCAAAAATTTAACCATAAGATAGATTGATGGCAAAGCCGCATATTGCGGCAAACCCCTAGGGCATATGTTTCCGTTCTGCTTTGATAATTACAGACGGTTACTGGCGTGACTTTGTAAAAAGAACAACGCTCACATAGGACACCTATGTATCGCCCAGACTTTTTCTCGTATCTTGCACTGGACAGGTCTAGCGCCTGTGCAGAAGGGGATTTGTCAACAGTCTTAAGGTAAGGCAATTAATTATGCGTTTTGTAGATGAAGCAATCATCAATATTCGTGCCGGCCACGGCGGTAACGGCGCCGTCTCTTTCCGTAGAGAAAAATTTATTCCTAAAGGCGGACCGGACGGCGGTGACGGCGGTGACGGCGGTAGCGTGTATGTACGCGGTTCCTCCAAACTGCTCTCCCTGTACGACTTTCGCCTAAAGCGTAACTACGCGGCAGAAACCGGCCATTCCGGTGGCGGTAGCCAGATGTATGGTCGTAAAGGTAAAGACCTTATTCTTGATCTGCCAGTTGGTACGCTCCTCTATGCTATTCGTGAAGATGGCGTAGAAGAACTTGTGGCTGACCTTTCCGTGCCTGGTGAAGAGATTCTTCTTTGTGCCGGCGGTCGTGGTGGTCACGGTAACGAATTTTTTAAATCAGCAACTATGCGTACTCCACGTTTTGCCCAGCCGGGTGAACCGGGTGACGCTGTTAAGGTTCGCCTTGAGCTTAAAATCCTTGCTGATGCAGGTCTTCTTGGCCTTCCAAACGCTGGTAAATCTACCTTTATTTCAAAAGTATCTGCAGCTCGTCCAAAGATTGCAAACTATGCATTCACGACTCTTACACCAAACCTTGGGGTAATGATCAACGAGTTCGATCCTGACCAGCGTATGGTTATCGCAGATATTCCGGGTCTCATTGAAGGTGCTAACGAAGGCCAGGGTCTTGGTCATCGTTTTCTGAAGCATGTTGAACGTACCCGTTTCCTCGTTCATATCCTCAGTATTGAAGACGTTGACCTCGAAGATCCTTGGTCCGGCTTTGACCTTATCAACGAAGAGCTTGTTAAATTCGATGAAGTTCTCGGCGATCGCTTGCAGATTCAGGTTATTAACAAAATTGACCTTGCTGACGCAGAGATTGTGGAGCATCTTAAAGAAAAAGCTGTTGAAGATGATCGAACCATCTACTTTATGTCTGCACTTAACAATGTTGGTGTGGAAGAAGTTGTTGAAGAGATGTGGAAGCTTCGTGATACTCTCGACATGAGCGCACCGGTTAACACCGCACGTACATGGGATCTTGAGGACGAAGAAGAGGAAAAAGAAGACTTCTCCGATGTAGAAGTTGTATGGGTGACTGAAGAATAAATCGCAGGTGAATCATGGATTGGGAACAGGAGCGCGAGCAGGTTCTGAACCGGGCTAAGTGTGTTGTTGTTAAAGTTGGTAGCGCTGTCCTTACTTCCGGTTTGGGAGTAGACCTTACAGTTATTAAGAATCTTACACGTCAGTTGGCGCAGTTACATGACCGCGGAACGCAGGTTGTACTGGTATCTTCCGGTGCTGTTGCAGCGGGCAGAACTGTTCTGAAAACGTGTTGTGAGATTAAAGGCGTGCCGGATAAGCAGGCTGCAGCTGCCGTAGGTCAGGGGCGACTCATGCATTTTTACAATGAAGAGTTCACTGCCAACGGAAAAATGTCTGCACAAGTTCTGCTTACCCGTGATGACTTGAAAGACCGTAACCGTCTGCTTAATGCACGTAACACCTTTGCGTCATTACTTGGATGGCGTGCTATCCCGATCGTAAACGCAAATGACACTGTCGCAACTGCGGAACTGGCATTTACGGATAATGATAACTTGGCGTCACTGCTCTTAAACGTGGTGAATGCGGATTTATACATCAACCTGACTTCTGCAAAAGGTGTATATACTTCCAACCCTGATGGTGACCCGAACGCAAAGCCTATTGAGGTGATTGAAGATATTCAGTCTCTTGATCTTGAGGTTATGTGCGGAGGTAAAACCACCGTCGGTACCGGCGGTATGCTTTCAAAGCTGACTGCTGCCGGTCGTGCGGCGCAGCTTGGCGTACCGACACTCATTATCTCAGGTTTGCAGAAGGATGCCATTGTGCGTGCCTTCTCGGGCGAAAGAATGGGTACGTGGGTTTGTCCGGATACCAAGAAAGTATCCAGCCGTAAGTTCTGGCTCGCATACCATTCTGATCCAGAAGGTTCAGTGGTTGTGGATGCCGGGGCTGAAAAAGCGCTTGTTGAGCGTGGTAAAAGCCTGCTTCCGGCAGGAATAACCCGTGTAGACGGCGTGTTCAGTCAGGGTGCACTTGTTCGTGTTGTTTCAGAAAATGACGTAGTCATTGGTATGGGACTGACTAACTATGCATCCGGTGATCTGAAAAAGGTTCTTCGCAAACATAGCGATGAACTGGAAGCGATCATGGGAGCCAGTTGTTACACGGAAGCAATTCACCGTGACAACTTACTCATGGACGCCGTAGTTTAAAAAAATTCAAGCCCTGCCGCAAACGTGGCAGGGCTTTTTTTATGTGAATAGTTATTTTGACGAGGCAGTGTTTGTGATTGCCTTCGGCGAGTAGGCGGGCTCCGCCCCCTACACCCCCGCAAGGGGACGCGTCCCCTTGACCCCGATTAGGACTGATTTTTGTGACGGGTACACATAGTCTGTTAGACATATAGTGCTTGTAATTTTGATCAGTCATAATAAAAGTCTTTGGAAAGGGGTCTGGGGAAGAACCTTTCTACAGAAAGGTTTTCCCCAGCCGCCGGAGGCAAGAGTATATTTGCTAGGAGATCTTAGAATGCAAAAACATCCATGCGTGCTTACCATTGCCGGTTCTGATTCGGGCGGTGGCGCTGGAATTCAAGCGGACTTAAAGACGATGGCTGTGCTTGGCGGATACGGCACGAGTGTCATTACAGCTTTGACAGCACAGAATGGGTTGGGCGTGACTGGGATTCAGGCACCTGATTCAGAATTTGTTGTGCAGCAGCTTACAACCGTTTTAGACGGATTCCCTATTGCAGCAGCTAAAACGGGTATGCTTTTTTCTGCTCCGATCATTACCGGTGTTGCGGATGTGCTTATAAAGCAGGATTTCCCGTTGGTAATTGATCCGGTGTCTGTAAGTACAAGTGGTCACGCACTCTTGCAGCAGGACGCTGTAGATGCGCTCGTCGAGCGAATTCTTCCATTAGCAACCGTTGTTACGCCTAATAAACCGGAAGCAGAAATGCTTGCGGGGATGAAAATTGAAACAGAAGGCAATGTTGCAACAGCAATAAAGCGTATTCTTGCTTTAGGACCTAAAGCGGTATTACTCAAAGGTGGGCATTTTGATGAGGCAGATGAAGAATTAGTAGACTGGTTGGGGCTTCCTGGTGAAGCACCGCTTGGACTGCACCATTCTCGTGTTGTTACTAAAAATACTCATGGTACCGGCTGTACATTGTCTGCTGCTATTGCAACCTTTCTTGCTCATGGGTTTGAGCTGAAGCAATCTGTAAAGAAAGCACAAGTGTATCTGTCTATTTGCCTTCGTGACAGTTATACACCGGGTGAAGGCTTTGGGCCTCCCAATCATATTGCACCGTTTGAACGGAAATAATTTTTTTGTAATGTTAGGCGTGTGTCTAGCTATGTTTTATATGAAAGCCCTGATATCTATCAGGGCTTTTTTTATGCGTGCTAAGTCTTTTTGCTATAGTAGAATCTGTTTTTGGTACATTTATTAGATAATAACATATTGAACATTCGAAAGGAATCTGCTTACGATATAATCAAGCAATAGAGTTGTGTAAAAAGATAACTATGAAATGTTAAATAGTTTGTTTTAGGTTTTACTACTTGTTTAGATAGATAGCTAAATTGGTATTAACGATGGAGTTATATTGTTATGTACAGTCTTCGAGTGCTCATTGTAGAAGATGATACGGTAAGTGCAACATTGCATAAAGCAATGTTGGAAAGTGAAGGGCATAGTGTAGTTGGGGTAGCGCGTTCAGAAAATGAAGCAATAGCCCTTGCGATGACTAAAATGCCTGACCTGGTACTTATGGATATCTATCTTGAAGATGGTACGTCAGGCGTACATGCCGCGAAGGTAATGTATTCATCGTATGCATTGCCTGTGATCTTTATTACTTGCGGTACAGCAGTTGATCAGTTGCAAGCGTTGGTTGATAGTGACGCCTTTGCTTTGATCAAAAAACCTGTGAGCCTTGAAGAGTTGCGGGTTAATCTAAGTATTGTAATGCGTAGGGCTGCTGAGATTCAAGAAAACAGAGAGCAGTCGGCACGCTATGAGACTCTCGTTAATATGTTGCCTGTGGCAGTATTCTCTGTTTTGGAAAATGGACAGATTGACTGGTGTAATGCGGCTTGTGCAAACGCTTTGGCATATGCTTCTCCTCAAGATTTTTGTGAACAGTGTTCAGATGTTGATAATTTGTTGGTGGGTACAGATGAGTCATTGCTGTTGTTAGAAGCGGAGACGAGGACAGCACGACAGTTACTTGCCAGAGATGGGGAAGTGGTTTCAAGAACGCTGTATAAAATTGAGCATTGCAGCTCGAGTGCGAAAGCGGGGTGTCTCTTTTTTGTACTTGAGTAGTCGAATCGTGATTATTTGGGATAAATACCGGCTAAAGTTGCGTATGCATGATTTATTTCACCTCTGTATTCCAAAAAAGAGGTAGGTTGTGTAGAGTGTTCTAGATGTGTGCAAAGTTGACATCAGTTGATTGAAAGTGATAATATTGACGATAATTCACTAAAAATCGACAGAAAGATATTCTGATAGGCAGAATCATCTTATGTCGCGTTGTAATCGCATTTGGTATTAACATTGAGTATTGGCATAAAGCATACGTACACACTTGGTGAGGCAGCAGAACTTCTTAGCTGCCATAAAGAGACCATTCGCAGAGCGATTAAAGACGGTAGTCTGCAAGCAGCAAAGCTTGGGCGCGGCTACAGAGTCTCTCGTGTTGATCTTGAAGCTTTTTGGCAAGCTCAGGGGGGCGGTGTGTTGTTCGAGAAAGTCGAGCAGCAGGTTGTTGAGCCGGATCCGGAGCCGGAACCGGTAGAAGCAAAACCTAAAAAACCGCGGGGGCCGGAACAGCTAACGTTACCCACCTAAGGAGGTTCGGGATGACTATGCTTTCTGAATCCAATGGCATGAGAATGTTCATGCTGCCTAATGACGTAGGTTCTGATATGGAGTTCACAGGTATGCTGTGCTCTGAAAATTCGTACCATGATCATGAAGCGGGAACCATCACAAAACAGCGTCTGTATCTTACAGACGCTAAAGAACAAGTCTACTCTGTCGTTGTCTCTGACGGAGTGAATAAAGATCAAAGAGTATACAAAATGCGGGTTGAAAATGATCAATGCCGTATTGATAACGGACTCTTTGATGTTGCCTTAGATCTACATCTGCTTGCCTCTGTAGTTCGCGGATTATGCGGATTGGACAGCACAGCACATGCGGACGATTTTTTTTCCACAATGGTTGAAACACTGCATGCAGCAAACGGCTAGTCTGAGTGTTGCAATTGTCTTATTGAAATTTTAAAAATGCACATGTGGACCAGCGTGCTCTCATGCTGGTGCACTGAAATTTCTTTGTCTCCGCTTTCTATGTTGCGTTTAGCATACTGCTACGGTATCACTGCTAATATGGTGGGATGGACGTCTCTATTGTTACAGTGAAGGTGTAGTGTATGGCGGATATAAAACACGATTTTGATTTGCTGGAGATGCCCGTAGAAGGCGTCGCAGCGTACTGGCTGTCATTAAAGAAGCTGGTAGGGAATAAAAGAAATTTCAAACCGATTCATGAAGAGGCACAGCATACTTCTGAAGAATATGTTCGCTATCTTTTAGAGATAGGTTTCGGTAATTTTTCAGAAGATACCATTCGAAAAATGGCGCAAGTTAAAGCACAGTCTATGCTTGGTTCTATGGAACGTAAGTTTGACTGCATGAGAGTCGCTGTGCTGGATGTTGCTACTTCTGAAAATCCCCATAGAAGTATTGCAAAGCTTTATGCAGATTTTCCTCAAGCGCCTCTTGAAGGTGATAAAGCCATTCGTTTCTCTCAGGAGCTTTTGCGCTTAATGCCAGACAAGTACAAAGGACGAGAACGTTTCTTTGATGTCGGATACAAGGTGCCTGACGATAAGCTGATTGTAGCGTTGCTCTTTTATATTTTCTACGCAAGACATCAGGGGAAGGATGCTTGCCAGGGCTTATTACCGCTTATTTCTTCTGCTTACTTCAGAGATTCTCTTTCAATGGTTATCGACGGGTTCGATGTTCCCTTTGTCCGTAAATGGTTGAAAAAACATAAAGATGCTTTGCTTAAAGACATGCAATTTAAGTGTGCAATGTCTACGGAACTTTGTATCGGAATCGCATCGCGTGTTGAATACGAGGATTTGCATTCAATTGCGCGAGCATATTTGCCTTCCAACGTCGGACAACAGAGCGGTTAGCTTCTTCTCAGGAGTGACAAATGTTGCGCATTTTCCACAATTTGTTTGGTATCAATGAGCAAAGCCGGTTTCAGCGAGCATGGCAGGCATTTCTTTTAGGGATTTGTGCTCCGTTCGGTTGGTTGTTTATTACTTTTTTGTTGCAACTGACTCCTGTGGATCCTTTGTACGAAGTTGCTTTGTATACATACATTACCGTAGGTAGTGTCTTTGCTATGGTCGGTTTTGCTCTCTGTATCAGCAAAAGTGAAGAGCATTTTGCTAGAATGAGCCTGCTGGACCCGCTCACAACTTTGTATAACAGCAGGTATTTGCTCACACGTGCGGATCAGGAATTTGCTCTGCTCGAAAGAACTGGCCAGCATATGGCGCTACTGATGGCTGATATTGATCACTTCAAATATGTAAATGATCAGTACGGACATTCTGTTGGTGATATTGTGTTGCATCAGGTTGCCAAGGTGATGCAGACAACAGCCCGTAAAGTTGATGTGGTTGCTCGTGTCGGTGGCGAAGAATTTGCGCTCCTGCTTCCGAATTCCACAACTGCCGGTGCGATGATTCTTGCCGAACGTATTAGAGAACAGATAGAGCATACACCGATTGTGTTGCCGGACGGACGGAGCTTTAATGTGAAAATATCTTTGGGTGCCTCTTCAACAGAAGAGTTTCTTCCGCAGGTATTTAACGAGCTGTATGAAAGTGCAGATAATGCTTTGTATCGTGCAAAACGTGATGGCCGTAACCGTGTTGTTAAGGCTGTGGAAACAGATATGTTAACAAACGACGTCGCGTGCTAAAAAATTTTTTGGTGCATAGTGCAAATAGCCATCGTTGGCATTATAATGCATAATTAGAATTAAGAGAGGAATAAGCCGGCGCAGAGTTGTGTCGGCTTATTTGTTTGTTGGGCGCAGTACAAATATTGATTCAGAGACAAAATGTATGGACGGCGGACAAGCCTGCCTATATCTTATTGTATCATATAGAGTACTGTTCTCTGCAGGCAGGCAGAGACGAGAGAAAAAAGGATATTCCGGAGGAAGACAATGACAGAACAGTTCGGCTTTGAACTTGTTGATGAACAGCGCGTTGAAGAGTTGGCAACTATTGCCCGTCTGTGGAAACACAGCAAAACTGGTGCGCAGGTACTGTCCATGAACAATGCCGATGAAAACAAGGTGTTTGGCGTATCCTTCAGAACTCCACCTTCAGATTCAACAGGTGTTGCGCATATTCTGGAGCACTCCGTATTATGCGGATCAGAAAAATTCCCTGTAAAAGAACCGTTTGTAGAATTGCTTAAAGGGTCATTACAGACTTTTTTGAATGCGTTTACCTATCCGGATAAGACTTGTTATCCTGTGGCATCAACTAATCTGCAGGATTTCTATAACTTAATTGATGTGTACCTTGATGCAGCATTTTTCCCTCTGATTAATGAGCAGATTTTTCAGCAGGAAGGCTGGCATTACAATGTGGAAAAGGCAGAAGAACCGTTAACGTATCGCGGTGTCGTTTATAACGAAATGCGCGGCGTTTACAGCTCGCCG
Source organism: Halodesulfovibrio sp. MK-HDV (assembly GCF_009914765.1). NCBI lineage: Bacteria > Pseudomonadati > Thermodesulfobacteriota > Desulfovibrionia > Desulfovibrionales > Desulfovibrionaceae > Halodesulfovibrio > Halodesulfovibrio sp. MK-HDV. The sequence goes on from NZ_WYDS01000004.1 coordinate 226,869, forward strand.
GATAGTGTGCTGCATGAGCGTTCTCAGCAGTCACTGTTCCCGGATATGACATATGGTCTTGATTCCGGTGGTAACCCTGATGTTATTCCTCAGCTTACCTACGAGCAGTTTAAAAACTTCCACGAAACTTACTACCATCCATCCAACGGTCGCTTCTTCTTCTGGGGCGATGATGATGAAGCAAAACGACTTGAAAAACTTTCAGGAACCCTGGAGCGTTTCTCCGCACTGGAAGTAGATTCTAACGTACCGCTTCAGGAAGAATTTGAACGTCCGATTGCATTGCTGGAAGGCTATGCCGCTGGCCCTGCCACCAGTGAGCATCAGGGACGTGCTATGTTCACTATGAACTGGCTGCTTCCTGAAACTGCTGAAGCAGAGCTTAACCTTGCATTCCAGATGTTGGAGCAGATCCTTATTGGTATGCCTGCATCTCCATTGCGCAAGGCGCTTATTGAGTCCGGTCTCGGAGAAGACATTACAGGCGTAGGTCTTGAAAATGAACTGCGTCAGATGTATTTTTCAACCGGTCTTTCAGGTATTAAATCTGAAAATGCTGACGTAGTTGAGGCGTTAATTTTTGATACACTCAACGGTCTTATTAAGAATGGCATCGATAAAGAATATATCGAAGCTGCTGTAAACAGCATTGAGTTTGATCTTCGTGAGAATAACTCCGGCCGTTTCCCTGTTGGTTTGTCAGTAATGGTAAGATCGTTAACCACTTGGTTGTACGATGCTGATCCGTTGGCACTTATTGCTTTTGAAGAGCCTCTTGGGTTTATCAAAGAGCGCCTTGCTAATGGTGACCGTCTCTTTGAAGACCTCATTAGTGCTTTCCTTGTCGGGAACAACCATCGCACCACTGTGCTGCTTGTTCCAGACGAAGATTTACAGGATGAGCGCAAAAAACGTGTAGAAAAAAGCCTTGAGAGCGTTCGTGAAAACATGAGCGACGAAGACGTAGCTGCTGTTGTAGAAAATACAGCACTGCTTCGAAAAATGCAGCAGACTCCGGATAGCGAAGAAGCTGTGGCAAGTATTCCACGTCTAACCATTGAAGATATTCCGACCGAAAACAAAACTATTCCGCAGAAGGAAACAGCGCATTCAGGTGTGACTGTGTACACGCATGATTTGGAAACAAACGGCGTTGTATATGCTTCTGCTGCCTTTGATATTGCCGGATTGGATGCTTCATTGCTTCCTTATGTTCCGCTTCTGGGCAGATGTATGACCGAAGTGGGTACAGATAAGCTTAACTTTGTAGAGCTGGGAATGCGCATTGCTGCAAAAACTGGTGGCATCAGCGCTGACCTTATGACCGCAACTACCATTGGTGAGCGGACTCCGCTTGCGAAACTTGTAGTTCACGGTAAATCAACAGAAGATAAAGTTTCTGATCTTTTTGAATTATTACAGACAGTGGCGCTGGATGCCGAGCTAAATAATAAAGAGCGCTTCCGTTCTATTGTTTTGGAAGAGAAGTCCCGCGTTGAGCAGGGTGTTGTTCCTTCCGGTCATATGATCGTGATGTCCCATTTGCGCGGCTGCTTTGATATGGCTGGCTGGGTATCAGAGCAGACTGGTGGCATCAGCTACCTTGGTTTCCTTCGTATGCTAGCAGATAAAGTAGCTGGTGACTGGGATGCAGTACTTGCTGATTTAGAGCATGTTCGTACTGCTATCCTCAAAAAGTCAGAGACATTGATTTCAGTAACCGCTGAAACAAGCGGTCTTCACGCGGTTGATGGTCTTGTAAAAGGCTTTATCGATGCGTTACCTGAACGTGCTGCAGAATCTGCTTTGTGGCAGCCTGAATTTGTGACCACAAACGAAGCTTTCCTTATTCCTGCACAGGTTAACTATGTTGGTAAAGGTGCAGACTTGTATGCGCTTGGATATAAATATCATGGCTCCGCCAATGTTATTTTCAAGCATTTGCGCATGGGCTGGCTTTGGGATCAGGTTCGCGTACAGGGCGGTGCATATGGTGCGTTTGCAGCTTTTGATAGAAGCACAGGCGTTCTTGCACAGGTTTCCTATCGTGATCCGAACCTCGAAAATACTTTGAAAGCATTTGATGGTTCTGCGGCGTATTTGAAGGATCTTAAACTTGGAAAGGCAGAGCTGGAAAAAGCTATTATTGGTGCCATTGGCGACCTTGATACGCATATGCTTCCGGACGCAAAAGGTTCTGCCGCTGCTACTCGCAAGATGCTTGGCGACACAGATGCATTGCGTCAGCAGATGCGTGACGAAATTCTGTCAACAACTCTTGATCATTTCCATTCTTTCGCAGAAGTTCTTCAAGCTGCGGCAGAAACAGGGCATATCTGCGTTCTTGGTGGAAACGGCGTGCGCGAAGCTGCCGAAGCCAATGGTTGGAATATTAGCGAGATTCTATAGAGTATTGCAGTTTAGAGTAAGCTTGCTTGCGATTTGTGTTGAGTAAGTATATTGTCCGGTATCATTTGTGAAACACAAGCCGAGGACGTATGAAAGAGCCAATTCAAGTCTTTGCAGATTATATTGCAAAGAATAACCTGAAGGTTACTCCGCAGCGTATGCTGATTGTAGAAGTGTTTTTGAAAGACGAAGGACACTTGACTACAGAAGAATTATACGAGCGTGTTAAAAAGGCTGACCCATCTGTTGGGCAGGCCACCGTTTACAGAACCATGAAGTTGCTCTGCGACTCAGGTATTGCCAAAGAAGTTCATTTTGGTGACGGTGTAGCTCGCTATGAGCAAAGTTATGGCAGTAAGCATCATGATCATTTGATTTGTGAGCGCTGCGGGAAAAATCTGGAAGTCATCGATGACCAGATTGAACGTCTACAGGACGAACTTGCTGCAAAGCATGGTTTTGTTCTGACCAGTCATAGAATGTACCTATACGGTGTGTGCAGTGACTGCCGGTCAAGCAAGTAAGATTTACATGCAATAATACTGACTGCGTTAAGCGGAGGAACTTAGTTCCTCCGCTTTTTTGTTGCCTATTGGAAAATTGAGTGATTTTGAACATAACGCTTTGACAAAATATGGTATTTACAAATATTTACTTTCACTTTTAATATGATGTTGTTTAGTAAATCTTTTCTAATATGTTGGAAAAAAACGAAATGTATAAAAATAAATCTAATTTTACGTATAGCCTCCCGAAAAGAAAGGGAAAAAAACTATTGAAAATTAGATAATCTAATGTTCTTAATTAGTTTCATTCAATATGTTTACAGTATAAAAGGTTATAGTTGTTTTTTAAACATCTTAGGAACTGGAACTTGGGGAAGTTTCCGGTTTCTAACGCATTTCCCATAGGGGGGGAATCATGGTTGCACAAATAGACAATGATAAGAATATTCAGGTGTTGAAAAAGCCTGTCGCAGGTGAAGTGCGTGAAGTTGTTGTTGGCTCAGAACTGGATGTTTCTTTCGATTTTGATCTGGATTCAGTTCAAGCCGCAAAAGATGGCGATGATCTTGTTTTAACATTTGAAGACGAGTCTGTTCTTAAGCTTTTAGACTTTGCTAGTGAGCTCGAACCTGTCGACGTAGTTCTTCAAGACGGCACTGTGCTTTCAGCAGAAGCAATAATGGAAGCTATTGGCGACGATGGTTTTATTGATACAGCTGCAGGGTCTACCCCCTCTTCTCCGCAGGGTTCCGGCTCTTCAAATATTGAGGGCTTCGGCGAGGCTTTGGGCGGAATTGAGAATCAGGAAATTAACCACTCATACGACGATTCTAGTCGTGCCACTATTTCCTCTGATGAGACTGGAGCAGAGAACACTCCTGTTGTTGCTGTTGATGATAGTAGCAGCGTACTAGCCGAAGAACTTACAAATATTTTAGATGGTACAGCCAATCCTTCCGTTTCAGGGAATGTTCTTACTAACGACATTGACCCTGATGGCGACACCTTAAGCGTTACGGGTTCAACCTCTAATGCTCAGTACGGCACCTTCGTTATCAATAAAGATGGTACATGGACTTACACTCTGGATAACCAGAATGGAGACATCGTTGCCTTGGACGATGGTGAATCTCGTACTGATACCATTACCTACACAGTTTCCGATGGGCTTAGCTCAGATACTGCTACACTGACCGTAACAATTAACGGCACTAATGATGCGCCGACTGTTGTGGCAGATGCTGGCGAAGTTACTGCTGAAGAATACCATGATGTGAATGCGGGGCTTGTAGACGTTCCAACTGCATCCGGTAATGTGCTCAATAATGATTCAGACCTTGATATCGAAGCCATTTCGGTTCTTGACCCGGGAACATATGACGGATCCTACGGAACCCTTGTCATAACCGAAAGTGGTTCTTGGACATACACTCTTGATCATAACAATTCTGATGTGCAGGGCTTAAGCGAAGACAGTGATCCACTTCAAGAAACTTTCAAATATAGCGCAAGCGATGGAACAACTTCTACAGAATCTGAGCTCGTAATTGACGTGCATGGTACGAACGATGCACCGGAAGTATCAGCTGCAACCGTTGACGGCGTAACAGAATCCTTTGTTGGAAAAGACATAGTTACTGAGGTAACAGAACAGGCAGCTCGTACTCCTGAAGACGATGTTGAAGACATTGGCGGCGTCCTGACATTTACTGACGTAGATAACAACGATCATGGTAATGCAGAAGCTGCAGGTGGTCGTGATTTAACCTACAATTGGTCTGTTAACGGCGGTGACGATAGTGCTGTTAATTCAGATGGTCTCGCCGGTGAATACGGCTCCTTGACTTACGATGTAAGTACTGGTCGCTGGGATTACACATTAAATGACGCAGATGCTCAGCAGCTTGGCGAAGGCCAAAGCTTTAAAGAGATCTTTCATATTTCAGTCGATGACGGTCACGGCGGCACCGAGGTTCAGACCATTGAGGTGACCATAAACGGCACCAACGATGCTCCAGTTTTTGAAGGTGGACTCACCGGTTCAGTAACCGAGGACACCACCGTCACCGAAGCCGGCGTTGCAAATCAGCTTGTCACTGAAGGCCAGATTGTCACCAGCGACCTTGATACAGGCGAAGCCGCGGATCATACCTTCAGCTTTGCCGAAGGGCAGACCGGTGCAGGAACTTACGGTACTCTGGCTCTGAATGCAGACGGCAGCTGGAAATATGTTGCTGATAACGCAGGTGTGCAGGGTCTTGGCGAAGACGATACGCATGTTGAGAAATTCAATGTGCAGGTATCTGACGGTCACGGCGGCACCGAGGTTCAGACCATTGAGGTGACCATAAACGGCACCAACGATGCTCCAGTTTTCGAAGGTGGACTCACCGGTTCAGTAACCGAGGACACCACCGTTACCGAAGCCGGCGTTGCAAATCAGCTGGTCACCGAAGGCCAGATCCTGACTAGCGACCTTGATACAGGCGAAGCCGCGGATCATACCTTCAGCTTTGTTGAAGGGCAGACCGGTGCAGGAACTTACGGCACCCTGGCTCTGAATGCAGACGGCAGCTGGAAATATGTTGCTGATAACGCAGGTGTGCAGGGTCTTGGCGAAGACGATACGCATGTTGAGAAATTCAATGTGCAGGTATCTGACGGTCACGGCGGCACAGAGGTTCAGACCATTGAGGTGACCATAAACGGCACCAACGATGCTCCAGTTTTCGAAGGTGGACTCACCGGTTCAGTAACCGAGGACACCACCGTTACCGAAGCCGGCGTTGCAAATCAGCTGGTCACCGAAGGCCAGATCCTGACTAGCGACCTTGATACAGGCGAAGCCGCGGATCATACCTTCAGCTTTGTTGAAGGGCAGACCGGTGCAGGAACTTACGGCACCCTGGCTCTGAATGCAGACGGCAGCTGGAAATATGTTGCTGATAACGCAGGTGTGCAGGGTCTTGGCGAAGACGATACGCATGTTGAGAAATTCAA